>NZ_CP019288.1:607500-911250 GCF_009901525.1 Kordia antarctica | reverse complement strand
GATAATACTACGGTTGTGTCTGCTATTGCAAACGATATTCACTATGAGGAAATTTTCAGGGAACAATTAAAAAATATTTTGCTTGTACAAGATTTAGTCATCGGAATTTCTGGAAGTGGAAATTCAAAAAACATAGTAAATGCAATAGAATATGCGAATTCAAAAAATGTAGAGACGATAGGTTTTTGCGGATTTGATGGAGGCGATTTGAAAAATAAAGCCACTAAAAACATGCATATTCTAATTCATGATATGGAAATAACAGAAGATGTACATCTTTCTTGTTTTCATGCAATTAAAAGAGAGATTAAAAATAACTTGCTTACTAATCTTCGATAGTTTTCTCAAAAACTAAAAGTTCCATCTTTTGTTGCGTAATTTCAATCCTAGTCATTTCTATTTCTTTTTCATCAATAATTGTATAGCATCTGTTATAGATTTCAAACAAAATAGCTAATATCTCATTGATTTGAAAATCCAATAGATATCCAAAATGAAGTGATAAATATAAATTAGGTGTATAGGTTTGTAGAAAATCTTTCATAGCAGGCAAAACGATATATTCTCCACCTTCAATATCCATTTTTATCAACCCAATTGTTTCTGGATCAATAGTATGCGTATCCATTACTTTTTCAATTGTAATTGATGGGACTTCAATAATATTTTCTGAACGCGATTTGTAATTTCCTCGTTGCCCTTCAATAGCTTGTTTTGATAAAAAAGAAGCGTCATTTACCAATATCGTAGATTCACTATTTCCCATTTCCCAATTACCGCCAAACTTAATGGTGCCAATATGAGCTGCTAACGCTTTTTTCTCAAGAACAACATGCTCAAAATCATTAATAAGTAAATTATATTCTAAGGTCAATAATGCTACAGGATCTGGTTCAAAACAAACTACTTTTTCATAAAGCTTCGCCGCAAACAAAACTGTCGGGCCAATCCAGGCGCCTACATCTATATAGACTTTACCTTTCCTGGCATATTTTTCTAAAATGATAAATGTTTCTTCTTCCCAATCTCCATTTTGAATACAATCTGTAAAAAAACCATTTGGACAATATCCTGCGACTTTATGATTATCATAGACTTTAAATTCAACATTTCTTTTTCTAATTGTTTTTTCCATACTAATTAAATCAAGGTATCTTGAAAAATAACCTTAGAGCCATCTTCTTCAAAAGAAAAATCAAACCTTCTATATGTTGGTTGTAAACTTTCAATCACATTGGCTTGGTATTTCTCTTCACAATAAAAAAGCATAAAACCGCTTGCGCCAGCTCCTAAAAGTTTGCCTCCTTTTGCTCCATTCTTTAAAGCAGTCTCATAAATGGTATCAATTTCAGTATTCGATATTTGATTAGAAATAGACTTTTTTAACAACCAACCTTCGTGAAGAATTCTACCAAAATCACTAAAAGATTCTTTTTCTAATGCATTTTTTAAATCATAGACTAAGTCTGTCATCTGAATTAAAACAGTTCTCTTTTTTTCATACTCATAAGATTTCAAAATATTCTTAGTAGACGTTCTACTTCCTACATAAAATAGCAACAGTCTTTTATTGAGCGCTGTTTTAAAGTCTGAGTTTAGTAGTATAGGCGTACGAGTTACAGCTCCATTCTTTGAAAATTCAAATAGATTTAAACCTCCAAAACTTGCCGCGTATTGATCTTGTTTTCCAATAGCAGCATATAATGATCGTTCTATTTCGTATGCGGTATGTGCCAAATCATTTTTATCGATTACTTTTTTATTCTGTACCGCTAAATTATGCAAAACGCCCACAGTAAAAGAGGAAGAAGATCCCATTCCTGTTCCTGAAACAATATCTGCAATAGAAGAAAGTTCTATTCCATTGCTTACATTCATTTCTGTAAATATTCTTTTTAAAAGCTCATGTTGTATTTCGCCAATACTTGAAACAGTCTCTGTTTGAGAATATTTAAGCCTTATTTTATTCTTATCAAAAAACGGATGCGAACTAATATACATGTACTTATTGATGGAAGAACTTATCACAGCGCCTTTGTGCAGCTTATAAAATTCAGGAATGTCTGTGCCACCGCCAACAAAGCTGATCCTAAATGGTGTTCGTGTAATTATCATACATTATTTTATTATCTGGTGAACCGCTTCAAGCAAATTCTCTGCTCTTGAAGTAGGAGTTACTTTTACTTCTTCCTTAGAATTACCAACTAGAATCGTTTTAATTTTTGCATTTGTACCACATTCAATATCTCTCCATGTATCACCTATAAAATAGGATTTTGTTACATCAATATTGAATTGTTCAACAGCGTTTTCAATCATTCCAATTTTTGGTTTTCTACACGTACATTCTTTTTTATAAGTTAAATTTTCGCCTTCAAATCCTGTATCAGGATGATGTGGACAAAAGAATATCGCATCTAATTTTGCTCCAGAATTGCCTAAAGTAAATTCTAAGGTATGATGAATTTTTTGTAATTCTTCTATAGAACATAATCCTCTAGCAACTACAGGTTGATTGGTAATTACAATGGCGAGAAAGTCAGATGTATTAATTTTTTTGATTGCTGTAATGGCATTTTCAAAAACTTCTAACTGTGCTGGTTTACTAATATAACCAGCCAATTTATTTATAACACCATCTCTATCAATAAAAATAGCTTTTTGCTTCTGTTCTAAATTCTTCGCTTGCACGATTCCATTTTTAAAATCTTTTCTCACTTTTTCAATACGATCCGGAGTGCCCATATCTTTTAAATATTCGGGCGTGTTATACCCGTACATATTTAGCTTGTTAATGATATTTGGGAAAATGTCTTTTCCAAAATCAGCTTTAACTCCTTTGGTTAAAAATGGAAACAATTTAGGAGAAAAAAGGTACAAGCCTGCATTTGAAATATTCGGATACACAGCAGTAAGATCTCTTGAATACTTCGGATAAAATTCAATTATTTTATCGGATGTATTTACGCCTACTAAATCACTGTCTTTTGGGTGATCTGTAGGATGAACAACTAATGTAGCATCTGAATTTTTTTTTGAATGAAATTTTGCGACTCGGTTTAAATCGACATCTAACATAATGTCTCCGTATAGCACGAAAAAATTTTCTGTCAATTCATGCTCAATTTCCTTAATTCCGCCAACAGTACCTAACTCTTTACTTTCTTTATGAACAACTATTTTTAGGTGTTTTTGCGTCTTTATTTGTTGTAAAGAGTCTTCTATTTTTTCAGTAAGATAATTTGTAATGATATAAATTTCTTTAACTCCATATTTAGATATTAAAGAAATTTGATGATGCAATATTGGTATCCCATTTATTAGTTGTAAGGATTTAGGAATTTTCTTAGAGATATTCCCGAGCCTTGTCCCTTTTCCACCTGCTAAGATTACGGCTTTATGTACCATTATATTATTTATTTTTTATACTTTTAGTGTCTAAAATTCTACGAGCTTATGGTTTTCAAATATGGGGTAAATTTCTTAATAATTTTACTATTTTCAATAAATAGTTATGCCCAAACAACTTTTTCTATACAAGGATCAATTTTAGATCAGGAAAAAAAATCTCCGATTGAATTAGCTACTATATCATTAATCCTTAAAGATAAAATATTTCAAAAAGTGAATTCAGATAAAGACGGAAAATTTTTACTGATAGATATTGAAAAAGGAAACTACGTGCTTAAAATTCAAAGTCTAGGATATTCAGATGTATTGATTCCTATTAATCAATTAGCTTCTAATTTAGTTTTAGATAGCATTCTATTAGAAGAAAAAATTGAGCGCTTAGATGAAGTACTCATAGAAGCATCATCTAATGACAAACTCATAGAGCGAAAAAACGGGAAAGTGATTATTCGTGTAGATGCAGATATCATGAACAAAGGCGCATCTATGACAGATATTATGGAAAATATACCTTCGGTTGATATTGATGAAAATGGAACTATTTCCATGCGGGGAAGTACTGATATAAGAATCTATATTGATGGAAAGCCTACGCAGCGAAGCTTAGATCAATTGGCACTTGTTAATATTTCAAAAATAGAATTAATTACTTCACCGTCAGCAAAATGGAATGCAGATGGTTCTAGTATTATAAATGTGATCTTGAAAAAAAATAGAGAAAGAGGATTAAATATTAATACTAATTTTAGTTACACGATAGGAATTTTTGCAAAATATAGATCAAGCCTTTCTGCTAATTATACGATAGATAAATTTAGTTTCAATAGCTCAATATCCTATAATAAAAGTAAAAATTACTTTGAAGGTAGAACGCAAGATTTTCAAAATGATATCCTGCAAATAACAGAAAACATAAACAGAGCAGATGACCTAGCATTTACTTTTGGAGTTGATTATTTCCTTGACGATACAAATCAATTTTTTGTAAACTACAAGCGTAACATTTCTTCGCCAGAAGCTATTTCAAGCTTTGTTGTAAATGATACAGACCGAAATTTTCATGAAACAGATTATGATTATAATAATCATGATTTGAATGTTGGATACAAAAAAATTCTAGATGGAGAAAATCATTTTTTAGACATTGAAGCTTATTTTGTATGGTCGCCTAATGAGAGCGAATCTGAAAGCATATCTGAAGATACTATAGGTAATAATACACTGCTGTATAACTATAACGGAAGTGGGAATTTTGCGCAGTTCAATATAGATTATCAGAAAGAAATTTCTTCGAAACATTCATTTGACCTTGGATTGCAATCTAGTTTTCAAGATATTGATCAATTCTTACAAAATACAAGTATAAATAATCCAACATTTCCTGACTTTGCGTTAGATTATAAGTTCTCAAGAAATATAATTGCAGGATATTTTAATTATACTGGAACCTTTAATAAATGGAGCCTAAGTGCGGGATTACGAACTGAATATGTAAAGCGAGAATTAGCATTGAATACTGAAAATTATGACTACGACTATACACAGTTCTATCCAAATGTATTTATTTCTAACACGATAAATGATGTAAATACAATTTCATTAAGTTATAACCGAAGATTAGTAAGACCACAACATTGGCAGCTAACAACGATTCCTAAATATTTTTCTCCTACATCATATGCGGTTAGAAACCCTGAATTACAGCCTTCGTATATCAACGCGCTGGAATTATCTCATAATTATCAAAAAAAAGGATTCAACCTATCAACGAGTGTTTATTATAAAAATATGAATGATAGAATTTCTCATATCCAAAGACCATCAAATGCGAATTCAGATATATATATATTCACGCTAGAAAATATTGAAAGTGATAATTCTTATGGTTTGGAAGTATCTAGTAGATGGAAGATAAATAACTGGTATACAATAACAAATACAGTTGACGTAAACAATGCTACGATACGAACAATAATTGACAGTCAAATATTGGAAAGAGATTTCACATCCTATTATTTAAGAAGCTACAATAGGTTTACATGGAACAAGCATAACTTTCAATTCAATTTCAGGTATAAAGGAAATGCAGTTTTCCCACAAGGTAAAAGGAATCCGTATGGTAAAGTCGATTTTGGGTATAGCAAAAGAATTTTTAAGGGAAATGGAAATATCGCAATTCAGGTGTATGATATATTCAATACTTACAATCCAGAATATGAAATTAGAACAGACAATGCCTATAGATTAGGCGTGTTTGAGCCTGAATCAAGAAGATTACGGATAGCGATTTCATACAATTTCAAATCAAATAAAACTAAAAATATTGAACGTAAAAAGCGAAATTCAATAGAAAGAACGGACGTAAATGGAGTCCAATTTTAACAGTTTTTTCTTGTTATCTCATCTAATAAAGTATATATTTGGTGGTAATTATTCTTATAAAAAACAAATAAAATCATTATGAATCATTCGAAAAAAGAATTAAACGCGTTAAAACAAGCTATGCTAACTAAATTAGAAGAAGCTAATTTAGTTGGAGGAAGATTATTAGCAGGATGTTGTACACAAGGATGTTGTGGAGAAGAAGAAGAAGGTGGATTGGAAACAAACACTACTTCTACTACAAGATAATAGTTCTGAACTTAAAGCTTGAAAAAACTAAAAATTATTAGTTTAATTAATCAGCGAATGTATTTTTAACATTCGCTTTTTTTTATTTAAAGAATTTCTACAATGAAAAAAAGGGAAAAAATATGGTTTCCAATAGCGCTTTCCGATTTAGAAAAAGAAGCACTAAAAAAATTAAAATCTACTATAAAAGAAACTCCACAAAAATTAGATGTTAACTTGCTTGAAGAAGTAGATAAAAAAGTAAATATCTTATTAAAAAATAATGTCAATACCATAGTCGAAAGAAATAGTTTGCCCAACTTGTCACACCTTATTTGTGGTTGGGGAAATTTCATGTACGAAGGCGCACCGATTATTGAAAAAATGGAAGATTTTATCTTCTACAAAAACAATGAACCTTATATAAAACAATGCGATCCTGAAGGCGATTTTCATCCTTGGCAATCTTTGGCATATACAAGTATGGCTGGCGTTGACTTTAATGCAGTTAAAGTTAAAAATCATTCCTTAAAAGACTTAGCATTCAACAGTGTTTGGATCAATAAAAATAAAGGAGAAGAGTTAGGACATTTGCTTTTTGCATTTGCAAACAATTATGAAAAAAACGATTTAAATAACACGTTTTATCTGAACGGAATTTCTCATGATTTAGAAGCATTAATACATAGAGCAATTGATGCTCATGATTACGGAGGATTTGAAGTATGTCGTAAATTTCACTTGTCTGAAGGATTATGCGCTATTACAGCTAAAGTAGCTCAACTAGAGAAATACAAACCAGATGCGCAACGCTTTTTAGATGGTCAAACAGAAATGGTCGGATTAATACAACTAATCTTTGAGCAAATACTCAATGAAGATGGCGATCTTACCTTACTAACATCTATAAGAGACAAAATGGTGATTCTTAGCTATTTTGAAAATCATGTATATTATTTAGGACATGCTATTGAAAATGCTTGTTTTGGAATGCTGAATGGATTCAAAATAGATATGGTTCATTATAATTTAATGATCAAAGCGGTTAATACTGCAAATCGGTTTTTATATCACTTCGGATTAGACGCGATTAGCTTTTTAGAAAGTTTCCTTTCATTAGGACATTACAGAAGAGCATCATTGCTATTGCTAGAAATTTCAAACAATATAGATGAAAATCTAAATTTGAATGCTGATTTTAATATCAATGAAAAACTAAAACTATATACGGTTGATTTAGATGCGATTGAAGATTCAACTCCAGCATCGATTTCCCAAGATGTAGCTGAACAACATTACAAAGAATACTTCTTATTCTCCGTAAAAGATTACAACGTTTTACCAAGACTAAATGAAGTATTGGAAAATGAAATTTTAAAAGAAAGTAGGATAGAATTAAAAGGTGGTTTTGAACATTTTAGAAGATATCATCCTAACAAATGGCCGCGTTCTGTTCATTTTGAAATAGTGCAATACACACTTAATGATTCAATTGGTGTGGAACTACACATAGAAGATGTTGTATACAAAGATTTGTTTTCAGGCTTAGAAGAAATACATCAACACATTAAAGCAAATGTGCCAGAATTAGAAGTCTCAATAGATAAAACTTGGTACAATTGTGGACGTTTATATATGACGTATGCTAAAGAGGTTTCTACCAATAAAATTATAGAAGATTTTATAAAACTGATAGATCATAGTGAAGAAAAAATATCCAACAAAATGCAAAAATTAGAAGTGTAAAAGCTATGACATTAAAAAAAATAGGCTTCTTATGTGTTGGTTTAAAAGGATGGATTAGTTTAGAAAGAACTAAAAGCTTTTACATAGAAAGTTTAAAAAATACGTGCGAAATAATTTTAATTCATAGTGAAGAAGAATTCTTTGAAAAACTAGACAGTTTTGATATAGTTCTTAATTTCTTTGGAAACCTAGTTTGGGAACACAAAGACAAAATCAAAACACCAGTTATATTTTGCTTACATGGCGGTGCTGTTTTGAATTATAAATTCTTGGTTAACAATGCTGAAAAAGTAAGCGCACACGACTCTTTCATTGTCAATTGTACAAGTGATATAGCAATCTTAAAAGAGGTGTTTGTAATGCCTCCAAATATTCATTTGCTTAGGTTACCAATCAGTAAAGATATAGAACTGAACTATTCTAAAAATGAGTGTAAATCTGTATTTAATATCAATGAGAATACACTATTATTAGGATATGTAGCTCGGATTTTGCCTCAAAAAAATCTACATCATGCAATTCACATATTGAACAAAGTGAAAAATGAAGTTACAAAAGATGTAAAACTTATTGTAATTGGAGACTATTGGGTAGATTATCCAATTTTAAATTGGCAAAAAACAGAAAACGAATATCACACGTATATAAATGAGCTCATAGATTCATATCAACTAAGCGAAAACATACTTCAATTTCAATCAAATCTTAGTAATGATGAATTAACAATGTGTTATGGAGCATTCGATTTTTTAATACATCCCACAAACTCTCTAGATGAAAACTTTGGGTATGCACCAATTGAAGCTATGAAATGTGGGACGCCGGTTATAGGAACTGCGTATGGAGGTTTAAAAGATTCGATTGTACATCAAAAAACTGGTTTCTTATTAGATACATGGAGTACTGAATCGGGAATACGATCAGCATATTACAAAGGAGTAGAATTTATAAAAAAACTCTATGGTGATTCAGCTTTAAAAGAAAAAATAACCAACAATTGCTTAGAAAGAATTGAAGAACACTATTCTTTTAAAAACTGTGCTCAGAATTTAGTTGAAATAGTCAATATTTCTACAAACACTAAAATGTCTACAATTAGTATGACAGGTAATTTAGATTTCTTAACATATAAAGAAAACGAGTATTTGCCAACAGTAAAACCTTCCTGGAATTATTATAAAAAAGTAGCGCAGCTATATTGCAATACTTCCATTGAAAACATAGAATTTTCAAGCACACTTTTTTTGAGAACTTTCAGTAAATTTAGTATTTTAGAAGCGCAAATTATATTTGAAGATCCAACGTGGCCTGCAAAAATTCCATTCAATCCACAAACGGAAGAAATCTTAAAAGCTTGCGAAACCACCACAAACTATAATCAATTAAAAGAGGAATTATCCTTTACATTAGATAATAGCATACTATTTAATTTAATTTCAATCGGAGCTTTAGTAGTTTCTCAACAAAAAACACCATGAATGTAAGTATCATAATCCCTTGGAGCAACAGACCTGACTTGGCAGATAGTTTAGAAAAAAATTATACTAAATTCAATTTTGATCATATAGAAATCATTATTGTCAATTTTGGTGGAAATATTGCTGAGGTTACTCAAATTGTAAATGCATCAGCACTGACTAATATTAAATTAATACATATAGAAAGTGATGTATTCAATAGATCAAAAGCATTAAATATTGGAGCATACAATGCTAAAAATGAAACACTATTTATTTTAGATTGTGATATTGTAATTAGTGATTCCATCGATGAAATTACTGCTGCCTTGAAAGATGAAAATTCATTCTTAACGCTACTAAAAACAACAGAAAGTAACAGGAGTAGTAAGAAAAGAATACAAGGCGAAATAAAAGAAATTGCATACTATATTGGTTTTAAAAACCAAAAAGGGAATGAAGTTTTAGTGGAAACGAACCGAATGTTTTTATCTGAAAATGCAAGAAGTTGTCCAGGCTTGGTTATCTTATCAAAATCTAATTTTGTCAAAATAGGAGGCATGAATACTGACTTAGTAGGTTGGGGTTGGGAAGACGTAGATTTGGTGTATAGATTAGAATATTATGGAATTAAAAGAGTGAAAAAAGGGAATTGTATTCACCTAAGTCATTCCGATAACAAACGATATTTAATAAAAGAAGACAAAGCTACAAATGAAGATTTAAACTTTAAAAAAGCGCTTGCAAACTATTTAATTGGAGACTTTTTAGGAACTTACGAAGAAGATATAGAGGCATTGTGATTTAAAACCATATTGCGTAACAAAAATCAATCTAGATTTCTTTTCTTCAATAATAAAATAACACAAAAAAAAGCTATATTTACTATCGATATACTCAAAAATTATAATTTAGTAGAATACTATAATCCATTGATAAAATAAAATGAAAATCGTACAAATAGATTCTTGCGAAGAAAAACTGAAAGCTCAATTTGAAAAAGTTTTTAAAATGCGTATTCATGATGAAGATGCAATTTATCAAAGCAATGAAGAAATAGAGCGTGAATACTTCAAAACAGGAAGTATATTTTTCGTAAAATACAAAATAAATTATCTGGTAAAAGGCGAACAATGTTTCACAGATCAAATTATTACATTCTTTCACAAAAATGGAGAATTGGCATATTGCTTATTCTATGACAATTTATACGTAGAAGAATATCACAAATTTGATAAAGACGGCGATAAAACTATTGAAGCAATTAGACCCAAGAATACATCAAATTAATAACAAACGCCCCTTATTTTAGTTTTTAAAGTAGGATTTTGAGCAATATATCAATCCCAATTCTCCAATATAGATATTAATTTATGTAGAAAGAATTGAAGAAAGTCTTACTCAAAAAAATTGTGATCGAATCATACATTAATTAAATTCTAAAAATTAGATACAAACACATGAAAGAAAAATTTGCAATCATCCTCTCCGAAATTTTAGAAAATACCATTACTCCAGAAAATATTCCGGAAGATGTTGATCTTATTTCCTATTTTGAAATAACATCACTCAATATGATCTATTTGATGTTAGAAATTGAAAATGTTTTTGATGTTGAAGTTAATTTAGAAGAGGTTGATGTAAAAACATTCTTTACGTATAAATCAATAAAAGAATTTATTGAGCGCGAGCAATCATAAAAGTGACTATAAACAAAGAAGCGAATTATTGCCATTAAAAGTGAAACTCCATGTTTTCTAACCACATAACAAATTTATTAGATAAACACTACATAGCATGCAACCAAAAAGCACGAAACCATATACAAATGAATCATTACAGCGATTTAAAGAGAAAATTGATTTCACTCGAAAATGCTATACGGAACGACTAAAAGATCCTACGTTTGCGACCGAAGTTCCACGTGAAATAGGTTTAAAACTAACCAATAGATGTGATTTGCGTTGCACACATTGTTTTCAATGGAACGATGAAGGTTTTCATAGACAATTAGACAAAAGCGAAGTAAAAGTTCAAGGAGATTTAGACATTAATATTGTCAAAAAACTATTTGAAGAAACACGGCATACAAAATCACATTTCTATTTATGGGGCGGTGAACCAATGATTTATACCTATTGGAATGAGTTGGTGGAACTATTAGCAAACGATCCTAGAGATACAGTAGTTTGCACGAATGGACTATCCATCAAACGAAAAATAGATTCGTTGATAAAAATATCTGATAAACTCACCACTTTGGTTAGTGTAGAAGGATTAGAAGCACAGCACGATAAATTAAGAGGAAAAGGTACTTTTAAAAAGATAATGGACAATGTCGATCATTTGATCGACTTACAAAAAAAAGATGTTTACAAAGGACACATTTCTATTGCAGCGGTATTTAGTGAAGATTTAATTCCGCATTTATATGAATGCTGTGAGTATTTTGAGGAAAAAGGAGTTGATACCTTATACTTTAACTTTCCGTGGTATATTCCAGAAGATGAAGCGCAAATTATGACCGACTATTATGATGAAAATTATTCATGGCTTGAAAAATCACGCATAAAAAGAAAAACATGGGAATCATTTGACTTTCATATAGACATGAGCAAATTGAATGATTTGCTTGCTCAAATTAATAGAATTTTAGATAAAACCTGGAATATTAGAATTCGTTTTCAACCAAATTTGGAATTGCATGAAATTAAAGGATATCTCGAAGGTAAATCTAAAGCGCCTTCATGTAAATCTACATGTTTAGGGATTTCAAATCGTATGGATGTAATGCCATCGGGAAGTGTAGTTTCATGTAAAAAATTCACTGAATTTAAAATGGGGAATCTTCACGCAAATTCCATGAAAGAAGTATGGCATGGAGAAACGTTTAATAAATTTAGAGAAACACATAACAACGAATTAATGCCTATTTGTGCTAAGTGTGAAATATTGTTTTCTAATGGAATGTAGTTATGAATTTGTATGATTTTATAGAAAAAATTATTCTTTGCTAGATGTAATAAAAAAAGTCAATATACAAGAATGAACCATCAAGTAATATATATGGATATAAAATTTTCAATCTTTTAGGAATTTCACGTGATTCAATTTTTGAAGAAAAAACATTGACAAATATATTCATATCAAAACATAAAAACATTGTCCTTCAGAATATTATGTTCTATAAAGACAATATTTTTCGTTACTTTTTTTAGAACTTTTACCTCATTGGAGATATAGTAGTAGTTAGAGCCTAAAAAAGTAAAAATTAGAAAATAATCGAGCTTCCTGTTGTATGCTATAACAAGAAAATAAACCTTTAACAAAGTGTTTTGATCAAACAAATCTATTTTTCTAGTAGCTTTTTTTCTAAAAAACAGCTATATTTGTTTTAATAAATTCTTATAATTATGAAAAATAAAAAAAATGAAAAAACTTTAAAATTCACAAAAACTAAGGTTTTAAAGTTTTACCAGATCGAAACACTTTTTGGTGGATTAGCTAACAGTGGATGTACATGCCCTACTGAAAAACCTGTTAAAGTAGCACCTAGACAACCCCAAGGTTAAGAATTGAGTACAATTTAGAAAAATAAAATTGCTACACTATAAATATTTATAGTGTAGCAATTTTGTTTTTAATAGATGTGGGTATAATAATATGGGGTTGAAGTAAAAGCTCTGGGATACAGATTTAAAGAAATGGGAGTATCATAGTAGCATACCATTTTGATTCAGGAGAATGGAATCGATATAATGATTCTGCTGAAGATATTCAAAGTAATAGTGTCTGGTTTAGATTCCTTAGAAGAGGAGTTCATCACTTAAACAGAAAGTTAATTCGTCAAGCATTCAATAATTACATTTTTCATTTCAGAAGACACATTCTTTTCTATATTCTTAACTCGCTCAATAAACCTCGTACTAACATTTAATTTTAATGTAAATTCCCTTATGGTTAAGTCATGCTCAATGCGATATAATAAAATCAAATTAGAAAGAGAAGTTGTACCATTATCCCAATAGTTATATCCCAAATACTCAACAACCTTTTTTCTATTTCGTATATGAGGAATATATTGATTCCATTCCCAGTTTTGGTAGAAATCTTTCAATACTCCGAAGTAATTAGCCGTTTCCTGTTGTGTCCATTCTAGGACTAAGTGACGGCGTTTTAGTTCAGCACCGAGGCTTTTGTCATGTTCGCTTGGAAGTACTAAATAAGAAGGTTTTTCAGCTTTTATTTTAATGTTACAAATGGGCAACGTACCACTTCAGACGTTGCATTAGTTGGCGGCGGAAGTTATCCGCAACCTGGTGTATTATTTTTAGATGAATTGCCAGAATTCAAACGCAGTATCTTAGAAGTCATGCGACAACCTTTGGAAGACCGAGAAGTCACGATTTCCAGAGCGCGATTTACCATGACATATCCAAGTAGTTTCATGTTGGTGGCTAGTATGAATCCAAGTCCAAGCGGGTTTTTCAACGATCCAAACTCGCCTATGGGAGCTTCGGCAATGGAAATGCATCGCTATATGGGAAAATTTCTGGTCCTTTACTAGATCGAATTGATATTCATATAGAAGTCACACCAGTTCCTTTTGAAAAACTTTCGGAAGAACGCAAAGGTGAATCGAGTGACGTTATTCGCCAACGCGTAATCAAAGCACGGGAAATTCAAACAGAACGTTTCAAAGATTCTGAAATTCTGCATTATAATGCGCAAATGAATACCAAACAAATTCGATTGTATTGCAAATTGAACAAACAAGCATTAAATCTTCTCAAAAATGCTATGGAACGTTTAAATTTATCTGCAAGAGCGTACGACCGAATTCTAAAAGTAGCAAGAACCATTGCTGATTTAGGGCAACAAAAAGACATTATACCAGATCATATTGCGGAAGTCATCCAATACAGAAGTTTGGACAGAGAAGGTTGGTTGGGATAATACTGAATTGAAGTCTATTATAAGGTGTCAAGTTTACCATAATTTAGTGTCAAAAACTCACAAACGAGAATCGTTATTATAATTTTTCATATAATATATAATGCTTCTTTTGAGTATATCTTAACATTATACAGGTCATCTCTTACTAAGAACGCCTCATTTTATTAGTAAAAAATAAGCAATGGTAACGTTATAAAAAAAGCTCTAAAGTAAAGTTGAACTAATAATATATTTTAATTCTTTGGAATATATCTATTTAAAACATCTTCAATATATATGAGATTAAAGCATTGAAAAAACACATTCAAAATCAACTAATAGTGTTCTAATACTTTCGATGACTGTTATTTTTAAGTAAATCAAACTTCAAAATATTGCGTCGTATTTCATGAAAAAATAATTACTTTCTTCATAATTTCCTTTCTTGATGTTTCATTAAAGAATTGAATCTACGTTATTGTAAGTAAAATATTATTTGAGCATGTTGACATTACGTTAAATAGATATAAATTATTTTCATATCTTATTGTAATGTAAGTTTTTACAATTTTTCATAAAAAAAACGAGATAAAAATATCAATTAGATAAAAAAAATATTATCATTGTAGAGAGTAGATGGAAGTATTGTTCAATAGCATAATCCTTTTTTAGGAGAACAATAGTCTTACTCATATAGTTATTCCCCACCCCTATATTTCAATAAAAAAGCACCTCATGTGACTGAGGGAAGCGAAGCTGTGTTGCTATTTGAACTAATTTAAATAGTAAACAATGAGAAATTTGTATAATGGGTGGCATGTCTTGTATGTAAAATCGAGACATGAAAAAAAGGTCTATGACTTCCTCTCGGAACTGTCATTAGAAGCCTATCTTCCATTAATAAAAACGATAAAAAAGTGGAGTGATAGAAAAAAGGTTGTACATGAACCTTTATTTCCTTCATACGTTTTTGTAAACCTTACATCTTCCTTAGATTTTCATAAAGCCTTCTCTGTGAGTGGGGCGTGCGCGTATATTCGTTTTGGTAAAGAATATGCAATAGTAACAGATAAAGAAGTCAATCAAATTAAACTTTTGATTGGATCTAAAGATGTTACAGATGTTGTAATGGGTACGCAACTTCCAAAAGTTGGTGAAATTAAAAAAATTAATTACGGCGCGTTAAGCGGATTAAATTGCGAAGTGCTTAAAGTGGGTAACGTCAATAAAATTATTGTACAAATAGAGTCATTACAGCAAAATATTACTGCAAGTATACCTTCGTATTACTTTGAAGGAGAATAAATGATTATTTTTTCTAATGTATTTAGATTTAGGTTAATGAAAAAAATTGACTGTAGTTACTGCTTGTTAAATAGGAGTTGAATTATGTGTTAATTTAATAAAAATACATAAAAGAGATTCAATTATTGCTGCGGATATCGATGATACTAAAAATCATTTTTTTTGTTTTTAACAAAAGACAGCTGATTTTAAAAACTTCCGAATTGAGAATGAAATTAAACCTTTGCTAGGAGATAAAAATATTACAGGCATTCTAAATTAAAACACTAGAACATATTATTAACAAGAAACTGTCTTAACTTTTTGACAGACATCAGAAGAAGTCTAAGACTTCTGCAATTGCAAAACACACACATCAATTTCTATATATAATGAATAGAATAGAGCACAAGATCATAACCGATTATTGGTTAAAGAAAATGCGAATGTATGAGCAAAAAGATCATGTAGATCTAGTTGCGCATGCAAGTTATTCCATTGCTATTGGAAAAGATGAGATTCCTTATTTTTCCAAATTAACTAATGAAAAAGAAATAGTAGAATTTACTGTTCTTCTAACAATATTTGGTATTCTTTTAAAGCGACACTTTGATGAATGTCATTTGGTGTTTTCAAAACTACAGCAAGAACAAAATTCTGAAGTGTTATTTGTTTTGGATACTATTCAAAAAGAGTCTTTTAAGTCATATTTAAACAGCATAAAGAAAGAAGTACAGGAAACATACAAACATGCTCTTTACAATAAAAAACATGTGGAAACATTGTTGAGAGTAGAAAAAATAGAAGACTATTCTTCATTTGGTTTTATGTACTCACATCAAAATCAGCCAAAAAAATATCAGCTTCCTTTTCAGTTTTCAATATGTAAAAAAGAAAATTCGTATCAATTGACGTTGGCGTATAATGAAGATTTTATAGAACAACATGTTGCAGAAAATTTTGTAAACATATTCAAATTATGGTTAGTAAATCTAGAAGATCATATTTCGCAAAATATTGCTGAAATTCCTATCCTAACAGCTGGTGTAAAAGATAAATTATTATTTGAATTCAATGATGTCAATGAAAATCATGGAGGTTCTCCAACAATCATTGATCTTTTTGAAAAACAAGTAGCTAAAACTCCAAAAGCAATTGCTTTAACGTATCAAGATAAGGAGTTTTCATATGAAGACATTGAAAAACATGCCAATCAATTTGCACGTTACTTAATAGAAGTCAAAGGAATCAAATCGAATGACTTTGTTGGAGTCAAATTAGAAAGAACAGAACATTTAGTTATTGCGATATTGTCAGTGCTTAAAGCAGGCGCGACATATGTTCCTATTGATGTAAATTATCCAGAAGAACGTATTACCTACATAGAAAATGATAGTAATTGTGTATTTGTTATAGATGCTGAGAAACTATTAGAATTTTCTGAAATCAAAAATAATTATTTAAATACAAAAGTTGCTATCAATACGATAGCAAATGATTTAGCATACATTATATATACGTCAGGAACTACGGGGAATCCAAAAGGTGTAATGATTACACATTCAAATGCTGTACAAATGATTTTTTGGGCACAAAACGAATTTGATCTTGCTATTTTTGACGTCGTGTTCGCAGCAACTTCACATTGTTTTGACCTTTCAGTATTTGAAATGTTTTATACACTTTCTGTTGGAAAGAAAATAAGAGTCCTCAAAGATGCATTAGCAATTGCTGAATATTTACCAAAAGAAGAGAAAATACTTCTCAATACAGTTCCGTCAGCAATGCGAACAATTATTGACGGTGGATCTGATCTAAATAATGTTGTTGTCATAAATTTAGCCGGAGAACCATTTCCATTAGATATTGCTAGCAAGCTAACTAAAACCAATATCATTGTTAAAAATTTATACGGTCCATCAGAAGATACAACGTATAGTACAGCATATACATTACAAAACAAACCGTATAAAACCATTCCAATTGGAAAGCCTATTACAAATACGCAAGCATATATTTTAGATGAAAATTTAAAATTATTGCCAATCGGAGTTATTGGAAAACTATATTTAGCAGGAGCAGGAATTACGAAAGGATATTTAAATCGTCCAGAACTTACAGATGAAAAATACATTCAAAACCCATTTGCAACTGAAACACGCATGTATGATACTGGCGATTTGGCAAGATGGTGTCCAGATGGAAATATAGAATTTTTTGGAAGAAAAGATCATCAAGTAAAATTAAGAGGTTATCGTATAGAATTAGGAGAAATTGAAAATGATATTCTTCAATTCTCTGAAGAAATGTTAGGTGCTGTTGCTGCAGTAAAAACAGTGAAAAATGTACAAGTATTAGTAGGATATTATGCTTCTTTAATCAACATTGACAAATCAAAATTACGTGATTATTTAGCGGAAAAGTTGCCAGCATATATGATTCCTACTTATTTTATGCGACTCAAGGAAATTCCGCTGACGCCAAATGGTAAAGTAAACCGCAAGGCATTGCCTGACGTTTCACTGACAGGAATCATCAAAAAAGAGTTTGTTGCGCCAAGAAATACCGTTGAAGAAGAATTGGTTACAATCTGGCAAGAAGTTATTGGCGTATCACAAATTGGAATAAAAGATAATTTCTTTGAATTAGGTGGACACAGTTTAATGATTGCGCAAATCATTAACCGAATTTCTAAAGAAATGTGTATGAATGTACGTTACAAAACATTCCATACGCATCCAACTATTGAAGGAATTAGCAATGCTTTAGAAGAAGAACAATACACAGCAATTGAAACTTTTAATCTAGAAAAATATCCTGTAACAGCTTCGCAACATCGTTTATGGATGTTGAGTCAGTTGGAAGGCGGAATAGATGCATATAATATTACAGGAGCTTTACGATTAAAAGGAACGCTTCATATTGAAAACTTTGAAAAAGCGTTCAATCTTGTCATTGATCGTCATGAAATATTGCGCACTTATTTTGATACAGATTCAGAAGGAACATTGAGACAATACAGCATTCCAACAGAAGATTTTAATTTTAAAATATCTTTTAAAGATGTTTCAAACTCAGAAAATGCACTTCAAAAAGCAAATCAATACATAGATCATCAAATTACACAAGGATTTTCGTTATCCAAAGCACCATTAATAAGTGCTTCTTTAGTAAAAATCGAAAATAATGATGTGATCTTCTTTATTGCAATGCATCATATTATAAGTGATGGTTGGTCATTAGAAATATTTACATCAGAAGTATTACAGAACTACGAAAAGCTTCAGGCAAATACAGATATAATAACAGAAAAATTACGGATACAATTCAAAGATTATGCAGTTTGGTTAGATAAAAATGATACATCTGAAGCATTTAAAAATGCAAAAACATATTGGATGAAACAATTTGAAGGAGAATTGCCAATCCTTCAATTACCAAGTTATACAAAGCGTCCGACAACAAAAACCTATGCAGGAAATTACATAGAAGAGTCTTTCTCTGAAAATACATTAGTTCAGCTCAAAAACTTTTCTCAAAAGCATCAAGTTACATTGTTTATGACGTTAATGGCAGCGGTTAAAACGTTGTTGTCAAGATATAGCAATCAACAAGATATTATCGTTGGAACGCCAATTGCAGGAAGAGCGCATCCAGATTTGGAAAATCAATTGGGATTGTATTTAAATACGCTAGCAATTAGAACGTCTTTTGAAGAAGACAGTACTTTTAGTGACTTATTAAACAAAGAAAAACAGTTATTATTAGATGCGTATAATTATCAAAATTATCCTTTTGATCAACTAATAGAGCAATTACAACTTAAAAGAGATACTTCAAGATCGCCATTATTTGATGTAATGGTTGTATTGCAAAATCAGCAACAATCTGGTTTAAATACGATTAACGATATCGAAAACCTTTCTGTGGCAACGCATGAAATTACAAGAAATACAGCACAATTTGACATTGCATTCACGTTTTCAGAAAATGACAGATTGCAACTAGGAATACAGTACAATACAGATATTTACGATGAAAATTTTATTAAACATATTTTCATTCATTTAGAAAACATATTCAATCAAATAACTGCAACACCAGAAATAACACTTTCAAGTATAGATCTTACATCGGATGCCGAAAAAGAAGTATTACTTCATGTGTTTAACGCAACTGACAATATTATTCTAGATGAAGTTACGGTACTAGATTTATTTAAAGAACAAGTACTAAAATCGCCAAACGCGCTGGCAATTCAATGTGAAGGAAGAAAGATTACGTATGCAGAATTGGATGCGAAATCGAATGAATTGGCAAATTACATTCTCCAAAAAATAAATATTGCACCCAAAACGTTTGTTGCAATTCAACTAGAAAGAACAGAAAAATTGATCATTGCTGAATTGGCAATTCTAAAAACAGGAGCAGCGTATGTACCAATAGATATGGAATATCCACAGAATAGAGTGGATTATATTTTAAAGGATAGTAATGCAAAATTGAACGTTAACAATCAGTTTTTGATTGATTTTGAAAAGACTAAAAAAGACGCCAATCCTATTCAGAATTCTATTTTTAATGAACAATTAGCCTACTTAATCTATACGTCTGGTTCTACGGGAAAACCAAAAGGTGTGATGATTTCACATAAAAGCTTACTAAATCTGTGTTTTTGGCATCAACGAACACACAATGTGACATCGAAAAGTAATGCAACTCTTTTTGCAGGAATTGGGTTTGATGCTTCGGTTCTGGAAATCTATCCATACCTTATTTCAGGAGCTACATTATTTCCAATTCAAAAAGACGAAATTCGATTTGATATTTCGAAACTAGCAGCATTTTTCAAAGAAAATACAATCACACATGCGTACGTGCCAACGAGAGTTTGTCAAGACCTTATTGAGCAAGAAATAGAAGAACTACACACTAATATATTTACTGGCGGAGAAGCATTATCGTATTCAAAACCAACATCATTGCGTGTGTTTAATTATTATGGACCAACAGAAAGTACCGTAGTTGCTACATATTACAATTGTCAGGAAAAAGAAGTAGAAAATATACCTATTGGAAAACCTGTTGATAACACTAAAATATACATTTTAACAAAAGAAAATTCACTGCAACCTTTAGGAATTATTGGCGAATTGTGTATTTCAGGAGAAGGATTAGCGCAAGGTTATTTGAATAGTCCAGAATTAACTGCTGAAAAATTTGTTCCGCATCCAATAGAGAAAGGAAAACGATTATATAAAACAGGCGATTTAGCACGTTGGTTACCGAATGGAAATATAGAATTTGCAGGTAGAAAAGATACACAAATCAAAATTAGAGGTTTCCGTATTGAACTTGGCGAAATAGAGCAATCAATCAGAAACTACGCGAAAACCATAAGTCAAGTTCTCGTAATTGCGAAAGACATTCAAGGAGAAAAAAGGTTAATAGCATATTACATTTCATCGCAAGCAATTGAAAGTGAAAATCTCATCAAGTATTTAAAAGAAGAGATTCCTTCATACATGATTCCTCAATATTTTAAACAACTTGAATCAATTCCATTAACAGCAAATGGAAAAGTTGCTGTAAAAAAGCTTCCAGAAATTTCTAGCGAAGACGGAATCTTAAAAGCATATGTTGCGCCAACAAATGACATAGAAAAAAGCATTGCAGCAATTTGGGAGAAACTATTAGGACAAGAAAAAATAGGAGTTGATAATGACTTTTTTGAATTAGGCGGACATAGTTTATTACTGACCAAATTGTTAAACGCGTATCACAAAACGTTTAACGTTGCATTGCAACTCAAAGACGTATACGTACATACAAAATTGAAGCAACATGCTACCTTAATATCAGGTTTTGAAAAAACACAATACCAAGAAATTCCTAAACTTGCAACACAAGAACTTTACGAATTATCTCCGACACAAATGCGGTATTGGATGATTCACAAAATTCGAGGAAAATCGAGAGAGTTTAACATATTTACTACGTTTAACTTACCTGAGAATTTTGATATAACACTATTCAATGAAGCATTCAATGAAGTTTTAAAACGTCATGAAATCTTAAGAACTGTATATGTAGAATCTATTGGAAAAGCATCTCAAAAAATCATTTCGCATCAACTAGAAAAAATACCAACATACGCAACTTCAAACATTGCAAAAGAACAAGTTTTTCATCATGAATTTGATTTAGAATCATATCCATTATTCAAAACAGGAATTGTAACAGAAAATGGCGCATCTCAATTATTTTTCAACATTCATCATAGTATATGTGATGGTTGGTCTATGAATATTATTGTAAATGATGTCATGGAAATATATCATGCTAAAAAATCAAACACAAAGCCAAACATTAGCGAATTAAGTATTCAATACAAAGACTATGCAGCTTGGCAAAATAGTACAATGCTTTCAACTCAATTTGAGCAACAAGCAAACTATTGGAAAACAAAATTGAATGGCGATTTACCATATTTACAATTGCCTTATGATTTTAATACCAAAGTAAAAACTGCAAACACAAAAGCAGCGTATCATACAATTGCTATTGATGAAAAACTAAAACAAAAAATAGAAAAACTAGCAACAAAACATAACACAAGTGTCTTTACCATATTTGTTGCAACACTAAAAATTGTATTGAATAGACTAACATCTGAAAATGATATCATTATTGGAATTCCAGCGGCTAACAGAACTCACGAGCAACTAAAAGATGTTGTTGGTTGTTTTCTAAATACGTTGATGCTACGCGATACAATTGACAAAACTGGTACGTTTTCTAGCTTTCTGCAAAATGTGAACACAACAGTAATAGATGCGTTAGGAAATCAAAACTACTCTTTTGAACAATTGCTTGAAGAATTACATATACCAAAAGATTACAGCCGTTTCCCAATAAGTTCCGTATTTCTAAACATGTTAGACTTTGAAGCAAAAACGTTAGATACAATTACAAATTTTGAATCTGAACAAGGAGAAATAGAAGCTTCTCCAAAATTTGATTTTGAATGTTACATAAAAACTTTTCAAAACGGATTTACCATAAGAAGCGTATACAATAGCGAATATTTCAAAAAGGAAACTATTGTGTATTGGATGAATGAATTGGTGACTACATTAACACAAGTAGTAGAAAACCCTGCAACAATTATCAATGCGATTGACATATTTAACACACCTATACTTTCCGAACCAACTGTAAGACCAACAAACAACTTTACGTTTTTTGAAGCTACAGAAGTAACACAAAATATTGCGGCACGATTTGAAAACCAAGTTGAAAAATATCCAAACAATATTGCGGTTCACTGTAAAGACAAAAATATCAGTTACCGTAGTTTAAATAATTATGCGAATCAACTTGCGCAACACATACTTACCAACGTAACCAATAAAACCAAACGTATTGCATTACTATTAGGACATGATGAAAGATGTGTAATTGGAATGTTGGGTGTTTTAAAATCTGGTTACGGATATGTACCAATTGACATTAACAATCCAACAAACAGAATTGAATACATACTACAAGATTCTGATTGTAATGTGATCATTTGTAGCGATGACACACAAGAAAAAGCATTGCAATTACAAGCAATACAACCTGAATTGCGCATACTTACACTCTCAAAAAATCAGGAAGAAGTAGCAACAGCAAATCTGAATAAGTCAATTGCACCACAAACAGAAGCGTATGTTTTATACACTTCAGGATCAACAGGAATGCCAAAAGGTGTACTTCAAATTCAGAAAAACGTATTGCATTACATTCGTGTATACACCAACGAAGTACACATTTCTGAAAATGACAAACTAAGTGTATTCTCAACATATACATTTGATGCTTCTGTAAAAGATATCTACGGAGCCATCTTAAACGGTGCAACAGTATGTATTTATGATATTATCGAAAATGGATTACAACAATTACCAACTTGGTTAGCATTACAGAAAGTTACCATCATACACATGGTGCCAACGTTGTACAGGCATTTCATAAAAAGTTTACCAAAAGAAGAAAAAATACATACGGTTAGGCTGTTAGATTTAGGAGGAGAAGCTTGTTACAAATCGGATGTTGAACTTTTCAAAGAATATTTTCCAAAAGATGCATTTCTTATAAATGATTATGGTCCGACGGAAGCTACAATTGTTTCTCAAAAATTTGTGACGAACAACACAGAAATCACACGAAACAATTTGTCACTTGGAAAGCCAGTAACGGAAACAGAAGTGTTCATTTGGGATGAAGCCAATCATGAACTTGGAATCTATCAAGAAGGAGAAATTGTTTTTAAAAGCGAATATCTATCGTTGGGTTATCTCAATAAAGAAGAACAGACTAAAAAAGTATTTCTCGCTTCCGCAGATGGAAAAAGCCGCATCTACAAATCAGGAGATATCGGAAGAAAGCTTCCAAATGGAGAAATTGAATTCTTAAACCGAAGAGATTCACAAGTAAAACTCAACGGACAACGTATTGAGCTTTCAGAAATAGAATACCAACTAGAACAGCTTGAAAACATAAAACAAGTAGTTGTATTGGTGAATACTATCAACGAAACGGAATACTTAACGGCATATGTGCAAACTGTACAAACGATTACGATTACCGCAGAAGACATTAAGCGATTGCTAAACGAGCAACTGCCAAACTATATGATTCCTTCTATTTTTATGTTTATGGACGAGTTTCCACTAACTAGAACTGGAAAAATTAGCAGAAAAGAACTTCCGCTTCCAGAGCTTTCAAACTTAAAAACAAAAGAATATATAGCACCAGAAAACGAAACAGAACAAACAATAGTAAATATCATAGCTGAGGCATTATCCATTCCGTCAAAAGAAATTGGAATACATGACAGTTTCTTTGAATTGGGCGCAACTTCAATAAAAATACTAGAATTGACAAATCTTGTCAATCAAAAATTAGAAACAAAATTACGACCTATTGATTTTTTCCAATCGCCAAGTGTACACGCGATCACAAATAAAATTATTCATAATGATTCAAACATTGTGGACAAGGTAGAAGAAGACTTATCAGAAAAAGTAGATGAACTACTCGATCTAATCTAAGATTCATGGACAAAAAAATAAACAAAAAAGATATTGCTATTATTGGAATGTCTGGAGCATTTCCAGGAAGTGAATCTATTGCTGACCTATGGAATAATATTTTGGATGGTAAAGAGCTCATTCATTTCTATTCTGATGAAGAATTAAAAACGTTTGGAATTGAAACAAAAGAAGCCAATAAAATATATGCAGATGCTTTTATGCCAAATTCTGAAACCTTTGATTATTCTTTCTTTGGTTTTACAAAAGAGGAAGCAATTTATATGGATCCGCAAACACGAAAATTCTTTGAAATTGCATGGTCAGCCATAGAAAACTCAGGGTATGACATTGCGAGAACTGACAAAAAAATTGGCGTTTTTGCAGCAGCAAGTGATAACATAAACTGGAGAGCTTTTGCAAACTTTTCCAAAACAAAAACGCTCAATCCGTTTTATCTCGGACAAATATCTAATAAGAATTATCTAAACACATTACTTTCTTATAAACTTGATTTAAAAGGACCAAGTTACAACATCAATACAGCGTGTTCAAGTTCATTAGTAGCAGTGCATTTAGCATGCAGACATTTACTTTTGCGAGAATGTTCAATGGCAATTGCTGGTGGCGTTAGAATTACAACAACACAAGAACGTGGTTATGAATACCAAGAAGGTATGATTTTGTCTAAAGATGGACATTGTCGCGCTTTTGATGCAGAAGCAACAGGAGCCGTTTTTGGAGAAGGCGCTGGCGTAGTTGTGTTGAAAAGATTAGAAGATGCGTATGCAGATAACGATCATATATATGCAGTTATAAAAGCATCAAGTACAAACAATGATGGCGCAAACAAAAACGGATTTACTGCGCCAGGTGTTGAAGGACAATACAATTGTATTCGTCAAGCGCACAAATTTGCAGGAATTGAGCCAGATTCAATTTCGTTTATTGAATCGCACGGAACAGGAACAAACTTAGGTGACGGAATAGAAATTGAAGCACTCAATCTAGCTTTTGAGTCCAAGAACAATAAAACGTGTGCAATAGGAAGTATCAAAACGAACGTTGGACATTTAGATGCTGCATCAGGTGTTACAGGACTTATCAAAGCAGCATTAACGATAAAAAATAGAAAATTTCCGCCAAGTTTACATTTCGAACAGCCAAATCAAAATATAAGATTTGAAGATGGTCCTTTTTATGTAAACACAACAACCGCAACCTTAGAAAATAAAGACATCTTACGTGGCGCGGTAAGTTCATTTGGAATGGGCGGAACAAATGCGCATGTAATTGTAGAAGAAGCGCCAAGCTACGAAACAAGAATGACTAAACGTTCTTCGGTAGATTTCTTGCCATTTTCTGCAAAATCCTTGAAAACGCTAGAGAAATACGAACAAAACATTCAAGCATTTATCAATTCGGGAACGGAAAACGTTTCGGATCTTTGTTACACATTCAAAACAGGAAGAAAGCAACTAAATCATAGAGGATTTTTTCTGGTAGACGGAACTAATATAGTAAGCAGTCAATTAGCATCTGAACCTAAAAAATACGATTCCGTTACATTCTTATTTACAGGACAAGGCTCGCAATTCTCAAAAATGAGCGAATCTTTCTATACAACAGTACCATATTATAAAGAATGGATTGACAAAGGTTTAACTATTTTAAACCAAATTGACGGAACCGATTATAGAGATATATTATTCAATACGAATGCTGAAATTCACGATACAAAATATGCGCAACCTTTACTATTCTTGGTAGAATATGCGTTGGCAAAAACATTTATGCATTGGGGAATTGTTCCAAATAGAATGATTGGACACAGTTTAGGAGAATATGTAGCAGCAGCCATTAGTGAAGTATTTACTTTTGAAGAAGCACTAGCGCTCATTATAAAAAGAGCAACACTCATGAATAGTGCAAAAAGCGGAAGTATGTTAGCTGCATTAGGAGATATAGACACGCTCACTAAATTAATGCCAGCACACATTGACATTGCCGCAATAAACACCAATAATAGCATTGTTTTTTCAGGAAATACGAAAGTTTTAAATGGTTTTGAAGAAACGCTAAAAGCGAACGATGTTAAAACAAAACAATTAAAAACATCACATGCATTTCATTCTGAAAGTATGGACAGCATTCTTAATGACTTTAAAAAGGCTTTAGAAAATATCACTTTACAAGAGCCTAAAATCCCGTACATATCCAACAGTACAGGAACATATATAAAGCCAGAAGAAGCTACATCTGTCGATTATTGGGTTTCACATATAAGAAATACAGTAAACTTTAAAGACGGAATTAATACGTTATTACGTGATGAAGATGCTGTATATGTTGAAATTGGTATTGGAAATACATTAATCAACATGGTAAAAGAGCAAAGTGAAAAGAAAATTTCTGGCTTTTCTACACTTGCTAATCAAAATGATACTGACAACGATCAACTAAAAATACAATATACACTTGGGCAATTGTGGCTTGGCGGCATTGATATATTTTGGGATAACTATTATAAAGATAGTGTTCACTACAAAGTTCCTGCGCCAACGTATCCTTTTGAAAAAACAGTTTTTCCAGTAAAAGTAAATCCAATGGAAAAGCAATCGTTCAATCTTTCAATTGTTGAACATGAATTTCAGGTTGATGACAGTACGAATCAAAAAGAAAACGAAAAAAGTATTGTAAAGCCGCAAAATGAAGTACAAGAAAAATTGGTTAGCATTTGGCAAGATTTCTTTGAAGCCAAGCAAATTAGTATTGATGATGATTATTTTGAATTAGGCGGAAGCAGCCTTCAAGCCGTAGTTATTGTCAATAGAATAAACGAAGCGTTCGATACAAATTTATCAATACAAAATTTATACAATTATTTGACCATTAGAGATTTATCAAAGCTTCTTTTATTATCGCTACAACAAAATAAACCTTCCGAAGAAACTCAGGAAAGTGATCAATTTGTGATTTAATAACATAGCTGAGCTAAACAGGCAAAACACAACGTACACAAAAACTCAATCCATTGAATATAAACTTAATTGATAGACTCCTTGCAAATGGAGTCAAACTAACAATTGATGAAGGTAATTTGAAAATCAATGCTCCAAAAGGAGTAATGACAGCGGCGCTATTGGCTGAAATTAAAGAAAACAAAGAATTCTTAATCACGTTTTTATCGACAGATAATAAAATTCCGAAAGTTGAGTTGAAAGAAAAATATCCTGTTACGTCAACACAGCGTAATTTATGGATCACAAGTCAATATTTTGGTGCAAAAACGATTTATAATTTATGTAAAGCTTTAGAATTAGAAGGAGCAATTGAACCTGATAAATTTGAATTAGCCGTTGCATACGTTATCAAAAGACATGAATCATTACGAACTAAATTTGAAGAAGATAGTTTAGGAATTGTACATCAAATTGTGGTGCCTTTTGAGGAAACGGAAACTGTTTTTTCTTTTGAAGATTTAAGCGATACTAATGACGAAGATGAAAAGCAAACCATAAAATCGTTCAATAACTATATTTTCGATCTTACAAAACCTGGATTATTCAGAGTAAAATTGCTTAAAAAATCAGCGTCTACCTATATATTCTTATTCAACCTTCATCATATTATTTGCGACGGTTGGTCAATGGAAGTGCTTTCGCGAGAAATTGTAATGGCGTATAACTCACTATTACAAGGACAAGAAATCACGCTTCCTGAATTAAGGATTCAATACAAAGATTACGCAACTTGGAAACAAGGAAATGTAAGTGAAGCTTCTAAAACATATTGGGTTGATCGTTACAAAGATGAATTGCCAGTTTTAGAACTTCCATTCTCAAATACGCGTCCAAAAATAAAAACATACAATGCCAAAGCAATTTCATATGAGTTTTCAAGTGAATTTGGAGAAGCACTACATAAGATAACTGCTCAATATGAATTAACAACATTCATGGGATTAATGGCTGGAATCAATTGTCTGTTTTACAGATATACCAACAATCCTGATAGTATTCTTGGAACTTCTTCCGCAGGCAGACAGCATGCAGATTTGGAAAATCAAATTGGATTGTTTCTAAACATAATGGCAATTAGAACTTCTTTTTCTAAGGAAGATTCATTTGCAGATTTTTTAAAAATACAGAAGAAAACACTTTTAGATGCGTACAGTCATCAAAACTTTGGATTAGAATCTTTACTAGATACAATTACTATAAAAAGAGACGCCTCTAGAACGCCATTATTTGATGTATTTGTAGTACTTCAAAATCAACGAGGAGTTGTTTCTCAAAAAAATCAAGATTTAAGCGATATAAAAGTGCGTCCAAAAAAGCAAGATATCGTTGCTACAGAATATGATTTGAGTTTTTCTTTTACTGAAAATGAAGAAAAAATGTTTCGTGTTGCTTTAGAATACAATACAGATTTGTACGCACATGAAGTTGCTAATAATTTGCTAATGCATTTAGAGTATTTCATTATAAATGCGAGTAAAACACCAGAAGCATCAATTTCAAAGATTAATTATATTCCTGATGCTGAAAAATCATTATTGTTAAAAGATTTCAATAATACAGCCGTTTCGTATGATACAAACTCAATGCTTACATCTATAGAAAAAGCAGTTGAAAATTCACCAAATCAAATTGCAGTCAATGATGATATTTCAAAAATAACTTATGCAGAATTAGCTTCACAATCCGATCAATTAGCACAACATTTACTTGCGAATGGAATAAAAAAAGGAGCAGTTGTCATATTAAGTTTGCCAAAATCTGTAGAACTCATTGTTGGTATTATTGGAATCATGAAAGCAGGAGCAACATATTTACCTTTAGATCCTTCATACCCAATTAAACGATTAGACTATGTGATTGAAGATAGTGGAGCAGATTTTATTCTGACAAACAATGCTGTAAAAGGGTTTTTAAAAACTACTACAAACATCATTTGCTTTGAAGATTTACAACTAATAAGTTCTCAAGAAGTCAATTTGCCAACCATTGAATCTACACAAACGGCATATATAATTTATACTTCAGGAACTACTGGAAATCCAAAAGGAGTAACCATCACACATCAAAACCTTGCGAACTTCTTTCTAGGATTGGACACAAAATTTGGGATCGCAACACAGTTAGAAACATGGCTGTCTGTAACAAGTATGAGTTTTGATATTTCTATTTTAGAAATGTTATGGACACTTACCAGAAGTAGTACCGTAATTTTACAACAAAGTAGAAGTGTAGCCATAAACAAAGCAAAAAAGATAGATTTCGGATTGCTCTATTTTGCTTCGCAAGATGTCATTACAGAAGAAAACAAATACAATTTATTGCTGCAAGGAGCCACGTATGCAGATGAGAATGATTTTAAATCTATTTGGGTTCCAGAAAGACACTTTAATAATTTTGGTGATCAATTCCCAAATCCTGCTATTGTGGCGGCTGTTGTAGCTTCAACCACAAAAAATATTACCATCCGATCGGGAAGTGTCGTATTGCCATTACACGATCCTGTCATGATTGCAGAAGATTGGTCAATGGTTGACAATATATCAAATGGAAGAATTGAAATATCAATTGCTTCCGGTTGGCATCCAAACGATTTTATATTGGCGCCTGATGCGTATGCAGAACGTCACAAAGTAATGCGAGACCATTTGGATGTCTTAAAAAAATTATGGAGTGGAGAATCGATTACACGTAAAAATGGAGTTGGAGAAGATTTCAATTTTAAAATTCACCCAAAACCAATTCAAGAAAATTTAAAAATTTGGATTACTGCATCAAGAAGTATAGACACTTTTATCTATGCAGGAAGTATTGGCGCGAATGTTTTGACACGATTATTAGGTCAAAATGTAGATGAAATTACTCTAAAAATAAAAGCATACCGAGAAAGTCTGGAAAAACACGGATATGATCCTGAAAAAGGAAAAGTAGCAATTATGTTACACACTTTTATTAGTGATGATTTAGAATATGTAAAAAATACGGTAAAAGAACCATTCAAAAAATACTTAGCACATTCTATTGAATTGATGCGCCCAATTGTAAAAGAGTTGAATCTTGATATGGAAAAAGATTTCGACCTGATTGTGGACATGGCATTTCATCGCTTCTATGAAACGAGTTGTTTATTTGGAACACCAGAAAGTTGTTATGATCGTGTAAAACAATTACATGACATTGGCGTAGACGAAATAGCATGTTTACTTGATTTTGGGATAGATACGAATATTGTTATTGACAATTTACAACATCTAAAAACGCTCAAAACAATATTTGAACGTAACTATCATCAATATCAATTTTTGCAAGAAGAAACAAACAAAGCATCAGGTATTGATTTGATTGAAAAATATGAAGTTACACACCTTCAATCAACACCTTCATACATTCAAGAACTCATCCAAACGGAAGAAGGAAAAAGTGCATTACAAAAAATTAATACGTTACTCATTGGTGGAGAAGCATTGCCAGTACATTTAGCAAACTCAGTATTAGACTTGCGAAAAAAGTCAATCTTCAATATGTATGGACCAACAGAAACGACGATTTGGTCTACAATTAAAGAAATCACTAAAACTGATGAAGTAACCATCGGAAAACCAATTGCAAATACGCAAGTATACATTTTAGATGCGCAAAAAGAATTGTGTGCCATTGGAATTATTGGAGAATTATACATTGGAGGCGATGGTGTTTCTGCAGGATATTTAAATCGTAAAGAACTCACCGATGAACGATTTATTCAAAATCCATTTAATTCTAATGATGAAAAAATATACAAAACAGGCGATTTGGCAAAATGGCTTTTTAATGGAGAATTGGAATGTTTAGGAAGAATTGACGGGCAAGTAAAACTTAGAGGACATCGTATTGAATTGGGCGAAATTGAAAAAACATTACAAACCAAGGAAACAATTACAGATGCTGTAGTTGATATAATAATAAATGATGCAGGCGAAAAAGAACTCGTTGCGTATATCATTTCACCAGAAAAAGAAGGGATAGAGCATTTAAGAAATCATGTGTCAAAATATTTGCCACAATACATGATTCCGAGTCAATATAAATACGTACAAGAATTTCCAAAAACGCCAAATGGAAAATTGGACAGAAAAGCGTTGTCGTTTATACAAGGAGCTTCTGTAAGGACAACTGTTGCATATGTAGCGCCAACAAATGATGTAGAAACAAGTCTTGTAAAAATATGGCAAAACATATTACAAAAAGATAAAATAGGAATCTACGATAACTACTTCGATTTAGGTGGCGATAGCTTAAAAGCAGTACGAATTTCCTCGGAAATTCAACGCGAATTTGATATCAGAATTGAAGTAACTAAACTTTTCAGCGAACCCAATATTGCTGAATTGGCTATCGAAGTCACAAATCATTTAAAACAAAAAGAAATCATACCTCATGATGAGGTTGCAGATCGCGTCATCATCTAATCAAACTACTAACTTATAATTACAAATTTTAAAAAAAAAATGGAACATACAGGAAAATATTATTTGAAACTAAATGTTGCTATTGAAGCATTAATTGATAGATGGTATGCTTGGTCTCATCTTGTATCTCCTGCTACGGCAGCGATGAATATTAAAGAAAGACACATAAAAATTATGCGTTCTTACATTAAAAACCCTAGAATTCATGCAGCAGCAGTTAAAAAGCCTGAAATGATGGGCGGACCTTTTATTGACTACGGAGGAAAACGTGTTGATGAAATACAACAGTTGCATGACACTACTATAGATCAGCGTAGTAATTTATTAGCGTTAAATGATGCCATTCATGAATTGAACGAAATGCTTCAAAAAGAAGCGATAGGTTTTTCATTAGATCCTTTATATAAAAACGTTCCCGAGATTTTACAAGGATTGGTAGAGCTATATTATGATCTTAATAACAAGCCTAATTTCCGCTTTTTTGAATCATTACTTTACAAAAGTGAATTCTATGATGAATCAACACAATCTATTTCGTTACAATTAGTTGAAGCAGATGATGCACGCTCTTTTGTATTGAGTACACCAAGATTAGATGGAGACAACTTAATTCATTTAGATACCAAGTTTAAAGATAGATTGATTGATGAGTTGTTCAAAATGAAAAGAACGCCAAATAGCTATGAAGACATCATGGGGAAATTGAATATTCCTTTAGATAAACAAGAGTTATTCAAAACATACTTTACAACAGAAACTCCAAAAAAATACGAACGCTATTCTGGAAAAGGTGTAAGAACACGCTATTTTGGACATGCATGTGTATTGATAGAAACGAATGAAATTTCGATTTTAGTAGATCCAATCATAAGTTATGATGGATATGAAACAGAAGTAAATCGGTATACAATTAATGACTTACCAGAAGAAATTGACTATGTTTTAATTACACACAATCATCAAGATCACGTATTGCTTGAAACATTACTACAACTTAGACATAGTATTAAAAATATTGTAGTGCCATCTTCTGGAAAAGGAAATCTTCAAGATCCAAGTTTAAAACTCATGTTCCAAGCAATTGGATTTCAAAATATCATTGAATTAGATGATATGGAAACTATCAATTTGGATAAATGTACCATTACAGGTTTGCCGTTTATTGGTGAACATTCGGATATTGATATACGATCAAAATTATGTTATCACGTAGCATTGCATAACGACCTTACAGTAATTTTTGCTGCGGATTCTTGTAATGTAGAGCCAAAAGTATACGAGCGGATTCAAAAAATAGTAGGTGACGTTGATATTATTTTCTTAGGAATGGAATGTGAAGGCGCGCCACTAAGTTGGTTATACGGTCCATTAATGTACAAAAAACTTGATCGTGAAATGGATCAATCGCGCAGACTTGCTGGTTGTGATTTTAAACAAGGAGAAAAGTTAGTAGACATCTTTAATCCAAAAAATGTCTTTGTATATGCTATGGGATTAGAACCTTGGTTAATGTTTATTAGTTCTTTAAAATATACGGACGAATCAAAACCTATTGTAGAATCTAACAAATTGGTTGAGGAATGTAAGAGTAGAGGAATCGATGCAGAACGTTTGTTCGGAGAAAAAACGATTGAATACTAAATCAAAGACTTAACACCAGCCACAATGAAAAAACTTAAAAATATAATTTATCAATTACATCAGCAAAATATAAAATTAACACTAAATGGTGATAATATTGAAGTTGCGTCAATAGATAATAAAATTTCTCCTGAGCAAATTCAATTAATTAAATCTCATAAAAGTGAACTAATTGAATATTTAAAAACATTGGAGAACAACAACAACTCCATGTCAAATATAGCCGTGATTCCTACATCGCAGAGTTATAAGATGTCTGATGCACAAAGAAGATTGTGGTTGGTATGTCAAATGCAAGAAACCTCTATTGCCTATAATCTTCCAATATCGGTTGAATTAAAAGGAACATATGATCGAGACTGTTTTGTAAAAGCAATTGAAGCTACTATTGAACGACACGAAATACTCAGAACTGTATTTAAAGAAGATGCACAAGGAGAAATTCGTCAATGGATTGTACCAGCAAACGAATTGGATTTTAAAGTTGACTATCAAGATTACCAAGAAGTTGAAAATCCTGAAGAAGCATCCAAAAAATACATTGCTGACGATTCTTATAAATTATTCAATTTAGAAAACGGACCATTAATTAGAGCAAGTTTACATCACCTTTCCGCAGATAGCTATGTGTTTTATTACAACATGCATCACATTATTAGCGACGGTTGGTCACTTGATGTATTGGGAAAAGATGTAATGACGTATTACAATGCGTACAAAAATGATACAACACCTGAATTAACGGAACTTCGCATACAATACAAAGATTATGTAGTTTGGAGTGATGAGCAACACAACAAAGAAGCAACAAATGAAAGCAAAGAATTTTGGAGTCAAAAACTAGCAGGTGAGCTTCCTACTATAGATTTGCCAGGACAAAAATTGCGTCCAAAATTTAAAACAAGTAACGGTCATGTATTACAAACAATAGTACCAGCAACACTTTCTACAAAGTTGAACAACTTTTTAAAAGAGCAACAAGGAAGTTTATTTACAGGACTTATTGCGGCATTAAAAACAACATTATATAAATATACAGCCAAAAGAGATATTATAATAGGTTCGCCAGTTGCAGGAAGAAATCATCCTGAATTGGAAGATCAAATTGGGTTTTACGTAAACAATTTAGTACTCAGAAATGAAATTGATGCGAACGATTCTTTCCTATCCTTTTATTCAAATGTAAAGAAAAACACGTTAGAGAGTTTTGAACATGCATTATATCCTTTCGATCTTTTAATTGAAGATGTTGGAATTGTATATGACATGAGTAGAACGCCCATATTTGACATTTCGCTAACGCTTCACAATCCTACGGAAACGGAAAGTAATGAACCATTAAATACCAATAAAGTCATTGATCTTGGTAAGGGCGTTTGTAAAAATGATATTGAATTTCATTTTCGTCCAATAGGTGATTGTATCTCCATTATAGTGAAATTTAACAAAGACATTTATGATACGGTTACCATTGCTAATTTCTTAAAACACTTCAAACAATTACTTGCAGAAGTACTAGAAAAGCCGCACGCCAAACTAGATCAAATTACGTATTTGTCACCTTCAGAAACGGATGAAATTTTAACAGTATTCAACATAAATACATTAGCATATCCAAAAGAAGAAACCTTAGTAAGTCTATTTACAAAACAAGCCGTTTTAACACCTGATACAAAAGCAATTGTTTTCAATAATACATCACTAACGTATAAAGAATTGGATGAAGTGTCAAACCAATTAGCACACTGTTTTATAAAAGAACATAACATCGAATCTAATGATACTATAGCAGTAAAACTGGATAGAAGTGAGCAATTTATCATCACAATACTAGCTATTTTGAAAGCTGGAGCTTCTTACATACCAATTGATACGAATTATCCGCAAGAGCGTAAAGAGTTTATTTTGAATGATGCCAAAGTGAAAATGCTTGTAACAGATTCAAACTACATTTTTGATTTAGATTATTATGAAGGCAACCTTTTCGCAATTGATATAGATTTTGAAGCCGCTGAATATGACAAAACGCAACCAACTGTTGAGGTAAAAGCATCAGATGTAGCCTATATCATTTACACAAGTGGTTCAACAGGAACGCCAAAAGGAGTTATGATTCAACATAAAGGAATCGTGAATACAGCAATGGCAATTATCAATGGTATGAACTTAAAAGAATGTAAGCATTCACTACAATTTGCTTCCTATTCATTTGATGCTTCCGTATTTGAAACCTACAATGCACTACTTTCTGGTTCAACCTTATATATGGTTGATGAAAATACCAGAAAAACGCCTGCACTTTTAGAACAATATATTATTGATCATAAAATAGAAACAGCTACGTTGCCGCCATCGTATCTAAAATTAATGAACATGGAAAGCCTGAAAAGCTTGAAAGTGTTAGTAACGGCAGGAGAAGCAGCAGTTTATGATAAAGTAATGGAATATCTTGAATTTGGAGGTGTTTATTACAATGCGTACGGACCAACAGAAACGAGTATTTGTAGTTGTGCTTTTAAAATGACGAAAGGAACGGAAGTTTCAGGAACGCAAATTCCTATTGGAACACCAATTGCCAATGTACAAATGTATGTTTTAGACGCACATAACCATATACAACCAAAAGGTGTCGTTGGCGAATTATGTATTTCAGGTGCAGGACTTGCTAAAGGATACCTAAATCGTGAAGAATTAACAGCAGAAAAATTTATTTCGCATCCTTACATTAGTGGAGAACGTTTATACAAAACGGGCGACATGGGACGTATGTTAGAAAATGGTGCTATTGAATTTGTCGGTAGAGTAGACGATCAAGTGAAAATACGTGGACATCGAATAGAATTAGGAGAAGTATCTTATCAATTAGAATCAAAAGAAGACATAGAAGAAGTTGCTTTATTAGTGATAGATGATGAAGCAGGCGATAAAGAATTAGTAGCGTATATCGTGTCTAAAAAAGAACAAAACACCATAGAAATTCGCCAGTTCTTATCAAAAAGATTACCAGATTATATGTTGCCAAGTCAATATATTCAAGTTGATAAAATTCTATTAAACACAAGTGGAAAAGTTGATAGAAAAGCACTTATAGCTTTAAATGCTGGAAACCTTTCTGCTGAAGTGGAATATGTTGCTCCAAGAAATGAAATAGAAGAAAAGGTTCATGAAATTTGGAGTTCCATCTTAAAGATAGAAAAAATTAGCGTTAAAGGCGATTTCTTTGTCTTAGGAGGACAAAGTTTGAAAGCAACTTCGCTTATTAACGAATATCAAAAAGCGTTTGGCGCAAAGCTAACACTAAAAGAACTATTTGAAAATATCACGTTGGAATCGCATGCAACAATGATTGCTTCCGCGAATAAGGTAAGCTTTGAAAGCATTCCTGAAGTTGTAGCCGCAGACAATTATAAAGTTTCTCGTGCACAACATCGTTTATGGGTTCAAAGCCAGTTTGAAGATGCTTCGATGGCTTACAATATTCCGCTATCGATCAGAACGAACATTGAAAATGTGGAAAGTTTCGAAAAAGCAATTCATGCTGTAATTGAGCGTCATGAAATATTACGAACAGTTTTTAGAAAAAATGAAGAAGGCGAATTGCGTCAATGGGTTTTAGATCCATCGGAAACAAATTTCGCTATTGCGCATCATGACATGCAGCACGAAAACAATCCGGATGCGGAAATTAGAAATTACATTCAACAAGATTCCCATGTAACTTTCGATTTAGAAAAAGGGCCATTATTCAGAGTTGCTATTTTTAAAGCTTCGCACGATTCATATACCATCTATTACAACATGCATCATATTATAAGTGACGGTTGGTCAATGAATATCTTGTCTAAAGACATTATGTCGTATTATGAAGCGTTCAAACAAAATAAAACACCAAATCTTGCAGAATTAAACATTCAATACAAAGATTATGCAGCTTGGCAATATTCTAAATTGAAAGAAGAAGCATTTGAAACAGATCAAACATATTGGTTAAATGAATTTTCAGAAGAACAACCATTTTTAGATTTACCATTTCAAAAACAACGTCCACAACTAAAAACATATGATGGTGACACGCTTGAAACCTATTTGTCACTAGAACAATCTAAAGGATTAAAAACGTTTCTTCAATCTCAAAATGGAAGCTTATTTACAGGTGTTTTAGCATTATGTAACGTACTTTTCTATAAATATACAGGGTTTCATGACATTACAATTGGGACAATAGTTGCAGGAAGAGATCATGCAGATTTAACAAACCAAATTGGTTGTTATGTAAATTCATTGGCATTAAAAAACAAGATCATTCCAACGGAAAGTTTTCAAAAATTTAATAAAAAAGTAGCAACTTCAACTTTAACGGCTTTCAATCATCAGGCATATCCTTTTGATCAATTAATTGAAGATTTAAATGTAAAAGGCGATTTAAGCAGAAATCCACTATTTGATGTACTGTTAGTAGTACAAAATACTGGAGAAGACGAAAAAGGATCTGAAATAACAATAGAATCAAGTTTTGTAGATGAGATTTTTCATCGTAAAAACACAAAATCAAAATTTGACATACAAATAACGTTCAATGAAATAGGAGAACACATCTCTTTTTCCATTACCTACAATACAGCTTTATATGAAGAAACGGAGATGCGTTCATTAATGATGCATTTCAAAAAATTAGTTTCAGAAGTACTTACAAAACCTGAAAAGGCAGTTGGAGAATTAGCGTATTTAAGCGAGAACGAACAACAACAATTATTAGTCGATTTTAATCCGAACAGCGATATAAGCTATCCGAAAGAAGAAACAATTGTCAGTATATTTGAAAAGCAAGTTCAGTTGCGACAACACGAAACAGCAGTTGCTTTTGAAGATAAAAAGTTGTCATATTTAGAATTAGATACTGCCGTAAATCAACTTGCTAATTACCTGAAAGATAGTTGCGATATACAACCACAAGATTTAATTAGTGTTGAATTAGCGCGAAGCGAATGGTTAATTGTTTCAATTTTAGCTGTACTAAAACTCGGTGCGGCGTATGTGCCAATTGATCCAGCATATCCACAAGAACGTATTAATTACATCCGAAAAGATTCAAATTGTAAATTAAGTATCGATGAAGCTACACTTAATGCGTTTCGACTTGTGCAAGCAAAATGTAGTATTGAAAAACCATCAAATGCATTAGAAGCGAATCACTTAGCCTATGTAATTTACACTTCTGGAACCACTGGAAATCCAAAAGGTGTATTAATTGAACATGAAAGTGTAGTTCGATTACTTTACAATGATGCACAATTATTTGATTTCAAGGCAACTGATGTTTGGTGTTTATTTCACTCGTATTGTTTTGACTTTTCTGCTTGGGAAATTTTCGGGGCTTTACTATATGGATCTAAATTAGTTGTCGTGCCAAGTATGACAGCAAAAGATACCAAGTTATTTGCAGAATTATTGTCAAAAGAAAACGTAACAGTATTGAACCAAACGCCTTCGGTATTCAAAATTTTGCAATCAGAAATGGTGACTTCTAAGATAGCACACACTATTAGATACGTGATTTTTGCTGGAGAAGCGTTAATGCCAGAAATTACAAAAGATTGGCATGAAGCATTTCCATCGTGCAAGTTGGTCAACATGTATGGAATCACTGAAGGTACGGTGCATGTAACCTATAAAGAGATTACAATGCCCGAAATCATTGCAAATAAAAGCAATGTAGGAATAGGAATTCCAACCATATCATGTTATGTATTAGATGAAAACTTACAATTAGTTCCTATAGGAGTTAATGGAGAATTATATGTATCAGGAGTAGGTATTGCAAGAGGATATTTGAACCGCCCAGAACTTACGGAAGAACGTTTTATTAAGCATCCGTTTAAGACAAATGAGCGACTTTATAAAACAGGAGATGTTGCTTGTTGGTTGCCTAATGGCGATATGGAATACAAAGGAAGAATTGACGATCAAGTAAAAATTAGAGGTCATCGAATTGAATTAAAAGAAATTGAATTCCAATTATTAGAAAGTGAATCAATACAACAATGTGTGGTATTGGCACAAGAAGATAAAGAAGGAGAAAAAAATCTGGTAGCATATCTTATTTCTGATCAAAAAGAAACGACAACAACGCTCAGAACATTTTTATCAAACAAGTTACCTGAATATATGTTACCAAGTTACTTTATACAAGTAGACGAATTCCCACTAACATCTAATGGTAAAATAGATAAAAGCAAACTATCAAACATTGTTGGAAGACAATTGGAAAGTAATGTTGAGTATACCGCACCAAGAAATGAAGCTGAAGAGCGATTAATTGAAATCTTAAGTGTTGCATTGGATACAGACGCTTCTAAAATTGGAATCCATGATAACTTTTTTGATATGGGAATGAACTCTATTAAACTGATTCAAATTTTAGAGAATTTCAATAAAGAATTCAACACAAGCATAAAACCAATTTCATTATTTGAACATACAACGGTAGATGATTTTATTTCGAATGTATTTTCGAATGAAGACCAAGAAAAAACCTCAGAAACGGAGTTTCAAATTGGAGCTGATTTATCAGAGGAATTAGATGACTTTATTACCTCAATGAATGAATAAGCATATTTTTTAAATCACACTCAATCATCACTTCTATTATTTATGGAACAAACAATTAGAAAAAAAGATATTGCTATTGTAGGGCTTTCAGGAAAATTTCACGGATCAAAAGATATCCGAGAATTCTGGAAAAACCTTGAGCAAGGAAATGAGTTGCTTAAATTTTATACGGAACAAGAATTAGAAGCATTTGGAATTGATCAATCAATTATAAATGATCCTAATTATGTACCTGTGAACTCTATAGCTGCTGGTATAGAGAATTTTGATTATGCATTTTTTGGATATACAAAAGATGAAGCGAAAGTTATGGATCCTCAAATTCGCATGTTGCACGAGCTTGCTTGGTTAGCATTAGAAGATGCAGGTTATCCGCCATCTGAATATGCTAAAAATATTGGCGTATATCTTTCCGCTTCAGGCAATTTTGAGTGGTTAGCACACACAGCTATTTCAAGTCCTAAAAATGTAAATCCGCTGACGCTATCACAATTAACAAACAGAGATTATATCAGTACATTAATTTCATACAGTTTAAATCTTAGAGGACCAAGTTACTTTACATCCACAGCCTGTTCAAGTTCATTAACATCAATTCACTTAGCATGTAGAAGTTTATTAATGCGCGAATGTTCAATAGCATTAGCTGGCGGCGTAAGTATTGATTGTTCCGATTACAAAGGATATTTTTATGCAGAAGGAATGATTACTTCAAAAGACGGACATTGCAAGGCTTTTAGCAACGATTCATCAGGAAGTGTGAAAGGTAATGGAGGCGCGATTATTGCATTAAAAAGAATGGAAGATGCCGTAAATGACAACGATCATATTTATGCAATCATTCGTTCATCGGCAGCTAATAATGATGGAAGAAGAAAAGTTGGATATACAGCTCCAAGTGTAAGTGGGCAAGCAGAATGTATCATGTTGGCACACAAAGTAGCCAATGTTCCGTACAATACAATTTCTTACATAGAAGCACACGGAACAGCAACAAAATTAGGAGATCCAATAGAAATAGAAGCATTAAATAAAGCGTTTAACAATGATGTTTCGCACAAATGTGCAATTGGTTCCTTAAAATCAAACGTTGGTCATTTAGATGCAGCGGCAGGAGTTGCAGGAGTTATCAAAACATCACTAGCATTAAAAAATAAAAAAATACCTGCTTCCTTACATTATGCAGGGCCAAATCCAGAAATCAATTTTGCGTCAGGACCATTTTATGTAAATGATGCATTATCCAATTGGAAACCTATAAACGGAACACCATTACGAGCTGGTGTAAGTAGTTTTGGAATTGGAGGAACAAATGCACATGTAGTATTAGAAGCATATGATTCTGTAAACAAAAAAAGTAGTGAAAGACCTTATGTGTTCATGCCATTTTCGGCAAAAACACAAACGGCACTTGACAATTACACGCAAGATTTTAAAGATTTCTTAAAAGATTATCAAGATACAAACCTTGCAGACCTTTCACATACGTTACAAACAGGCAGAACAAGCTTTAATTATCGCAATTTTGCATTATATAAAAATACAGGAGAAACGTTAGAAGTTTCTTCAATCCAAAATAAAAACAGCGGTACAATTGCTAAGAAAAATAGTACTGTAGTATTTATGTTTCCAGGACAAGGAAATCAATACTTCGCAATGGCGAAAGATTTGTACAGTTCTGAACCATTGTTTAAAGAAGTAATGGACGAAGGTTTCAAAGTGCTTTTAGATATCACAGGAGAATCGTACAAAGATATTTTGGGCTATAACGAAACTGCTGTCGACGAAAATAAAATAAACAACACATTATATACACAACCTATTCTATTCTTGGTAGAATATGCTTTGGCGTCATACTTACTAAAATTAGGAATAACTCCCAAAAACATGATTGGTCATAGTTTGGGTGAATATACAGCCGCATGTATTGCGAATGTTTTTTCTTTAAAAGATGGATTAAAATTAATTACCAAGAGAGCCAAATTAATTAGCAACATTGAAGAAGGAACTATGGTAGCTGTTGGCGTTTCTTCAAGTAGCATAAATTCAATGCTTGATGATTCACTTTCTATTGCAGCTATAAATACGCCTGATTCGTGTATTATTTCTGGAAATGATTCAAACATTACGGCATTTACGGAACTACTTACGCAGAAAGAAATATCATTCTCCATACTAAAAACGTCACATGCTTTTCATTCAGAAATGATGGATGCAATGTTAGGAGATTTTGAAAAAGAGTTTCAACACATCACACTTTCGGAACCAACACTTCCATTTGTTTCGAACCTTACCGGAAAACCAATCACAAAAGAAGAAGCTACTTCTGGAAAATATTGGGTGCGTCATTTGCGTGAAACGGTTCGCTTTGCAGACGGATTAAATCATTTATTAAAAAAATCGAACACAGTTTTTATAGAAGTTGGACCAGGAAAATCAATGCGTTCATTCTACAAACAACTAAGTAAAGACACAAAATATACCAATGTTGGTTTAATGCGTCATCCAAAAGAACAATTTGACGACAGTTTATACTTTACAGATGCATTAGCAACACTTTGGAGTGCAGGAATTAAAATTGATTGGGAAGTGTATTATGCACATGAAGTTCGATATAAAATTTCAGCGCCAACATACAGTTTTGACAAACATAAATTTGAGGTAGAAGTTGACGTGCAAAAAAGTATAATGAATCATTCTTCCATGAATAATGGTATGTTAACACACGATGAATGGTATCATGAACGAAAATGGAAAACAGCTTTATTGCCAACACAAAAAGAAGTTGCAACTATTTCAAACTATCTTGTGTTTTCAGATCAAAATGCTTTGATAGCTCAATTAATTCCTTCATTAACTACTGAAGGAAATAAAGTAATTGAAGTGACAAAAGGGGAAGCGTTTATTAAAATAAGCGATACAAAATTCACAATACGTTCAAACTCTAAAGAAGATTTATCACATTTATTTGATGTGCTAAAGCAAGGTAAAAATCATTTTGATGCCATTATTTATAATTGGAAGCTTCAAGGAGAACTGCAAGATGAAATTGTGCAAACATTCACGACAGTATTAAAAACGTGTAAAGAACTCATTGCTACAGATTCTCAACAACAAAAAAAGATAGTAATTCTCTCCGACTTTAATTATGACATTCTTGGGAATGAACACCTAAATATTGCCGCAGATACTATTAGTATGATTACGAATGTATGCGCACAAGAAAATAAAAACATAACGGCTTTACATATTGATATTGCACAAGAAAAAGTAAATGAAAGACTTATAAACGATATCAAAAACGAGTTGTCCTATAACACAACATCCGGAACAATAGCGTTTAGAAACAATAGAAGATGGGTTGATTTTTATGATAGAATATCAATAGATAGTTGGGAAACAAAACCAGTTATTGAAAAAGGAAAAACATACTTAATTACAGGTGGATTAGGATATTTAGGGAATTTATTAACGAAACACATTTTGGAAACGTACAAAGCTACGGTGATTCTTACGGGACGTTCTCCGTTACCAGAAGCGGCGAACGCTTTAGAGCATCCAAAATTTAAAAAATTACAAAAGCTTCAAGAAATTCATCATGCAGTACATTACTATCAAATGGATGTTTCAGATGAAATATCTGTAAACCAAACCATTGAAACAATTACTCAAAATCATGGAGAAATTTCAGGAATCATTCATGCGGCTGGAAATATTGACAATAACACGTTTAAGTTTGTTGAATCGATTGATGAAAAAAGTACGCTAGAACAGTTTGCGCCAAAAATTAATGGAACACTCAACTTGTATAAAACGTTCAAAAATAAAGAACTTGATTTTGTTTGGATTAGTTCAAGTTTGGCTTCTATTTTAGGAGGATTATCCTATGGAGCGTATGCTGTAGCAAATAGATTTATAGACGCTTTTCTTCAACATCATAAAGAAGAATTAAAACACTGGACAAGTATTAATTTTGATGGATTAGGTGTTGGAGCAATTGAGTCAAAAGAAATCGTTGCTATTTTTGAAAAAACGCATCATCAAACAAACTTCCAACAATACATCATTTCAAGAAGAGATCCGAATCTAGTATTATTACATGCTTCTCAAGAAACAACACAAGAAGCGGAAATGGAAACTGAAGAAGTATTGCAAATACGCGATACCAGTAATTATGTCGCGCCATCAAGCGAAACAGAAAAAACATTGAGTGACATATGGCAATCATTTTTTGGCTATGATAAAATTGGAATCACGGAAGATTTCTTTGAATTAGGAGGCGATTCGCTAAAAGCAATGACATTAATTAAAAGAATGCACAAATTTTACGGCGTTGAGTTGAATTTACTCGATTTTTTCTCCAAACCAAACATCAAAGAACTTGCTGGCGAAATAGATATTGCGCTGAAAATAATTAATGATGAACAGAAAAAAGCACGTACAAACGTCATTAAAATATAAATAAGTACATGACACATCTAATACAAAAATTAGAAGAAAATAATATAAGCATATCTCTTAATGGAGATGATCTTGAATTAAGTTTTGACCAACCACAAATTGATCCAGCACTTATTGAAGAGCTAAAAACGCACAAACAAGAATTGATTGCGTTTCTGAAGAAGTATGCTACAAATTCTCGTGCGGATGATAGCGCTATAAAAGCGATTGCACCAGCGGAAAGTTATGCTTTATCAGATGCTCAAAAACGTCTTTGGATTGTAAGTCAGTTTGATGAAAAAGCTTCTGCGGCTTACAATATGCCCAGTTATCTCAAGCTTGAAGAAGCATACGATATTTCAAATTTGAAGAAAGCAGTACTTGCCGTAATTGAGAGACACGAAATCTTACGAACGTACTTTAAAGAAGATGCACAAAAAGAAATTAGACAATGGATTACTCCGATAGAAGAAGTTGACATTGATCGCATTTTTAACGATCAATCTCATGTAGAACATTCATTGAAAGAAGCCTTAAAATATGTTGATGCTGATTCTTTCAAAGAATTCAATTTAGAAGAAAGTTCATTGTTAAGAATTCATATATATCGCATTCCTAATAATCAATTTGTATTGTATTACAACATGCATCACATTATTAGCGATGGTTGGTCTATGGAAGTATTGACCAAAGATATTATGACGTATTACCAAGCGTTCAAATCAAATACAAATCCTACATTAGCACAACTGCCAATACAATACAAAGATTATGCGGCTTGGCAAGTGGCACAACAAGAAACGGAAAGTTTCAAAAAGAGTAAAGACTATTGGATAACTCAATTAGCTGGAAATATGCCTGTGTTGAGTTTGCCAACAACCAAAAAACGTCCACAAGTAATGACGTACAATGGTCGCAGCATGAGTGCTTTTATTACGCCTGAACTTACACAGGAATTGCGTAATTTTTCAAAGGCAAATGGCGGAAGTCTATTTATGAGTTTATTGGCTATTTGGAATATTGTATTCTATCGATATACAAATCAAAGAGACATTGTCATCGGAACTGGAATTGCAGGAAGAGATCATGCAGATTTAGAAAGTCAGATAGGATTCTATGTAAACTCACTAGCATTACGAAATCAAATTGATCCTGAAGAAAGTTTTGAAACGATATTCAATCAAATCAAAACGACAACTCTTACCGCGTATGAACACAAAACGTATCCTTTTGATAGAGTTGTTGAAGATTTAAAATTAGAACGCGATACCAGTAGAAATCCAATTTTTGACATTATACTCTCACTTCAAAACATTGGAGATCGCGCGGAGCGAAAAATGATGCAAGGTATTGATTTACATGAAGTCGCTGATCTTGGTCCATGTATGTCAAAATTTGATATGGCAATTTCTTTCGAAGAAATGGAAGATACTTTAATGCTGATACTTACATTTAGAACAGATGTGTATGAAAATAGCATGATAGAAAAATTACTGCATCACTATAAAAATGTAGTTGCAGAAGTTATCAAACATCCAAAAAAGGCAATTGCAACCTTAGATTATTTATCTGAAAAAGAACAACAAAAATTTAGTACAGCATACAATCAAACGCAAGTTTCGTATCCAACAAACCAAACCCTTGTTAGTCTATTTAAAGAACAATGTGTAAAATTGCCCAACGAAATTGCGCTAAATGCTGGGAAAAAATATACGTACCAAGAACTAGATGAAATATCTAATCAATTGGCGCATTCTCTTATTAAAGAATACAATGTTAAACCTGCGGATCTTGTAGCTGTACAATTGGACATCAGTGAGCATCTTGTCATAACAATACTTGCAATTCTTAAAGTAGGAGCTACGTATATTCCAATTGATACAAATTATCCACAAGAACGCAAAGAATTTATTCTGAATGAGACTAAACTGAAGCTACTTGTAACCGATTCTAATTATATTTTTGATTTGGATTACTACGAAGGAAACCTCTTAGCAATCGATATTAATTTTGTAGCGGACGAACATGATAAAGTGCAACCAAATGTTGAGTGTAACGCTTCAGATTTAGCCTATATTATTTACACAAGTGGTTCAACAGGAACACCAAAAGGAGTCATGATAACGCATGGTTCAATTGCAAACTATTTACAATGGAGTAACGATTTCTATCTCAATGAAAATTTAGCAAATTACAATTTCGGGTTATTTACTTCTATAGCATTCGATCTTACGTTGACAAGTTTATTTCTACCTTTAATTAGTGGTGGAACTTTAAAAATATTTGAAAGTAATAGCATATTAGACATCCTAGAAGAATACCTAAACAGTGCAGTTTCTTGTATAAAACTAACACCTGCACACGTAAATTTATTGGCAGAATTAGATATAAAAACGCCCACATTGGAAGTTGCTATTGTTGGTGGAGAAGAGTTAAAACCGCAGCAAGTTTCAATTCTGAAATCAATTAATCCTTCCATAAAAATATACAATGAATATGGTCCTACGGAAACAACAGTAGGCTGTATTGTTCAGGAAATTGAAAATGAAAACGATCCAATTTACATAGGAAAACCAATTGCAAATACAGATGTATACATTCTTGATGCACATGGAAAAATGGTTACGGAAGGAGTTATTGGAGAATTATATATTGGCGGATTGGGCGTAGCGAAAGGCTATCTAAATCAGGCAGAAATAACAGCAAGTAAATTTATTCCACATCCTTTTAAAAATGGAGAAAAAATATATAGAACTGGCGATTTCGGTAGATGGTTACATGATGGAACAATTGATTATGTTGGAAGACAAGACGATCAGGTTAAAATTATGGGCTATCGTATAGAATTGGCAGAAATTGAAATTGCACTATTAGCGCAAACGTCTGTAAAACAAGTTGTTGTTGCTGTTGATACGATTAAAAAACAAAAATCATTAGTTGCTTATATTATTTCAGATGAACCAATGAACGATGGTCAGCTGAGAGAAACATTGAGAGAAAGCTTACCAGCGTATATGGTACCAAATTATTATGTTCAAATTGACGAAATGCCATTAACAAAAAATGGTAAAATTGACAAGCGTGCTTTACCAAAAGTACAAGAAGAACATACAGATCGTAAAATAATAGCACCACGTTCAACGGAAGAAGAAGTATTAGTAGCTGTTTGGAAAGAAGTTTTAGAAGAAGAAACCATTTCGGTAACAGACAATTTTTATGACTTAGGCGGCGATTCTATCAAATCGATTTTAATAGGTTCACGCTTAAAGCGAAAAGGATATACGTTTACGGAAGATATTCTGAGTCATCCAATTTTGGAAGATTTAGCAAAATATTTAGTTGCCAATATCGAAAATGGAGATCAAAAAACAATAGTTGGAAACGTAGGAATTACACCAACACAATTGCGATTTTTAGAAAATAATGTACTTGCTTCAGATCATTTACAATATGTTCACTTAAAAGCAAAAGAAACTATAAAACAGGAAACATTAGAAGCTGCTGTTCATGCGTTGACAACGCATCATGACATGTTGCGCACAAGATTTGTACAAAAAAATAAAGAATGGTTTCAGGTTGTAGAAGAAGTTTCAACGGAAAACTATACGATTGATTTTTACGAAATAAATGATACTGAAATTTCTCAAATCATTGAAGAAGCCAAAGCGAATTTCAATTTAAAAAATAATCCTTTATGTATCGTAAAACACATACGTACATCGAAGGAAGATCATATTATTCTAATGTCGTACAAAGCAATTGTAGACAGTGTTTCTTGGAAAATAATAGTGGAAGATTTAGCGAATTTCTATCTTCAATATCAAGAGAAAATAACCATTGATTTCCCACTAAAAACTACGTCATTCAAACGTTGGAATACTATTGTAGCTGATACGCAAACGGACGAAGAATATACATTTTGGAATGCAAAATTGAGATCAACACATGTAAAATTGGCAACACAGGAAACGATCAATTATAATAGACATTGTTCATTTACGTTGGATGCTTCCGCAACGAACTTGCTAACAACAAAAGTCAATCTGCCATACCATACAACATTACAAGATGTGTTGCTTACAGGATTAAACTTGGTTGTAAGTGATACATTTGATACTAAAATAAATGTATTCAATATTATAGATGATCGAAGAAATTTTGACAAAGATGCAGTTGTTATTTCGAGAAGTGTTGGTTGTTTTTCAGCTATATATCCGTTGGTATTCACACAAGAAACGTCTTCTGATATTCAACAATTGATTCAGACAAAAGAAGTATTGCGCAACATTCCAAATGGCGGATATAACTTTCAGTCAGTTGCTAAAAAACATCCTGGATTATTAGAAAACTATCAACCATTGGTAAGTTTCAATTTAGCCGAAGAACTTACAATTCCATTAAATGAGGAAACTATTTTTTCGGAATATCAATCGGAAACGTCAGCAATTACAACGATAGGAGTAACAGAAAATAAAGCGCCATTATATGTTTCAGGAACAATCATAAATGGAAAACTAAAAATTTCGGTTGCGTATGATGTAGCATCGTTTAATGCTGATACGATTGAGAATTTTACAAAAAACTACGAAAAAAAGATTCAAGAATTTAGTACAGTATTGGCGCATGAAAAAGATACGTTCATTACTCCATCAGATTTGACATTCAGAAAATTGTCAATGAATGATTTATCTGAAATCAACAAAAACAATACGGTTGAAGATGTCTATGAATTATCGCCATTACAAGAATTGATGTATTTTCAATGGGTTTCTGATACATCTTCTTCGTCAAACTTAGAACAACTTTCATTCTGTTTGCGTTTCTCCAATATGGATGCTTCTATTTTGGAAAAAGCGTATAGCGAGTTAATTTCTCGATACACCATTTTGCGAACTAGCTTTACAAACAAATACGCAGATTCGTTACTGCAAATTGTACACAGCGAAGCTTCTGCTAAATTCGCGTTCAAAGAAAAACCAAGCGGAATTAGTAATGAGGCATATATTGGACAAATAAAATCGCAACAAATAAAACAAGGATTCGATTTAAGAGAACCTTCGCAAATGGCGTTAACCGTAGTCGTGTTGGGCAATGACGAATACGAATTTATTTGGAATTTCCATCACATACTTATCGACGGATGGAGTACAAGTGTATTGATCAATGATTTTTACATACTCTTAACGAGTTTATTACAAGGTGAAAATGCAATATTAAAAACGCCACCGCCATATGTAGATTATATAAAATGGTTGGTTCAAAAAGACAAAAAAGAATCTCAGAAATTTTGGGAAGACTATCTACATGGTTTTGCAGTAAAATCTAAAGTTCCTTTTGAATTACAACCTGAAAATAAAGAAGTATATCATAGAAAAGGTATAGAAATCATCACAATTGAAGGTGAACTATTTAGTGAAATGAATCGTGTATTAAGAGAAACGAAAATTTCGCAAAGTTTACTCATTCAAGCGATTTGGGGATTTTTGTTGTCTAAATATAACAATACAAATGATATTGTTTTCGGATCCGTAGTTTCAGGAAGACCTTCTGAAGTTTCAGATATTGAACGTATGGTAGGATTATTTATCAATATGATTCCTGTGCGTTTGCAATACAATAATACGGAAGCTATAGAAGATATTTTAATACGTTTTAGAGATGAAGGAATTAGAAGTAGAGCGCATCATCATGTAAACTTATCAGAAATTCAATACAAACATGTTTTAGGTGCCGATTTGATAAACAATGTGATCGTTTTTCAAAATTTCCCAAAAAATATTTTGGCAGATATAAACAATTCCTCAGAAAATGATGAAGAAACATTTGCAGTACTTTCTAAAAATGTGCATTTCCAAGTAGATTATGATTTCCTATTAGGTGTAGTTCCTACTGATGAAGCAATGGATATTTCTTTTGTATACAACGAAGAACGTTACAGCAAAGCATTAATTGAAATGATTACTGGACACTTTATGCATGTACTACAAGAATTTTGTACAAACATAAAAAAGCCATTAAGTACGTTAGATATTGTTTCCAAAAAAGAACGTGACACGATATTAGAAGTATTTAACGATACTAAAACGGAATTTCCTAAAGATAAAACTGTTGTTGAATTGTTTCATGAACAAGCAAAAACAACTCCTGATTCAATTGCAGTTGTATATGAAAGCAAAGAACTCACTTATAGTGAATTAGATAAGTTATCAAATGCATTTGCACACTATATAAAAGAAAAATATGCTGTGCAGCCAGATGATTTTATAGGTGTAAAATTAGAAAAAAGCGAATGGCTATTAGTTGTGGTCTTAGGAATCATGAAATCTGGTGCGGCGTATGTTCCGATAAATCTGGAATATCCGGAAGATGTACTAAGTTTCATTGAAAAAGACAGTAATTGTAAAGCATACATTGACGCAGAAGAATTAGCACATTTTGTTGCAAACAAAACGAAGTATACAACTGAATTTGTAACTACAAATGCTACGGCAGATAACTTAGCATATTTAATGTACACTTCAGGTTCTACAGGAACTCCAAAAGCGGTAATGGTAGCACACAAAAGTATTGTCAGACTTGTAAAATCGACAAATTACTATGCATTCTCCGCAACTGATGTAATACTTTCCACAGGCGCATTTTCGTTTGACGCGACTACTTTTGAATATTGGGGCGCATTACTAAATGGTGGAGAACTTGTACTATGTTCGCAAAATGTATTATTGGATAGTAATTTACTAGCAGAAGAAATACAGCGTAGAAAAGTGACAACGATGTGGTTTACTTCAGGTTGGTTAAATCAATTAGTAGATTCTGATATCAACATCTTTAAAGGATTACAAACAATTTTAGTTGGAGGCGATAAACTGTCTCCACATCATATCCAAAAATTAAGAACTACCTATACAGATGTACAAATCATTAATGGATATGGTCCAACAGAAAATACAACATTCTCACTAACGCACAACATAAAAGCTGTTTCTGGAGATATTCCAATTGGAACTCCAATAAGTAACAGTACGGCGTATATATTAGACGAAAATCACGAATTACTTCCAATTGGTATGACAGGAGAAATTTGTTTAGGTGGCGATGGATTAGCACGCGGTTATCATAATCATCCAGAATTAACGGAAACAAAATTTGTTCAAAATCCTTTTAATACGAGCAGTTTACTATACAAAACTGGCGATCTTGGTAAATGGCATTATGATGGAACTATTACGTTTGAAGGTAGAAATGACGACCAAGTAAAAATTAGAGGTTACCGAATAGAGTTAGGCGAAATAGAACAAAAAACGACAGCCATTACTGGCGTAAAACAAGCCGCAGTTGTCATAAGAACAATTAATGACAACAAAACAATAGTTGCATACATTGTTGGAGAAGCATCTTTGAAAAAAGAACATGTTAGAGATATATTAAGCAAAAAATTGCCTGACTATATGCTTCCAACGTATTACATGATGTTAGCGGAACTTCCATTAAATACAAATGGTAAAGTAGATCGTAAAAACTTACCTGAAATCAACGAAGCAGCCATTATCAAAAAAGAATATATAGCGCCAAAAACGGAACTTGAAAAAACATTGGTAGCCATTTGGAAAGACGTATTAGAACTTGAAGAAATTGGAATTACAGACAATTTCTTTAAACTCGGCGGACACAGTATTAAAGCAATTAAAGTAATACACAAACTCTCAGAAGAACTGGAAGTGAAAATTAACATAAAAAATATATTTACGTATCCAACTATCAAAAGTCTAGCGGCGCAAGTTGCCTTGGCTAAAAAGCAAGAAGAAGCAATCAAATCAATGGTAAACTTAAATGAAATGGAAATATGATTGATTTTTTACAAAAATTAGCAAACAACAATATCTATCTCGATCTTAAAGAAGGTGATAAGTTGAAACTATACTTCGAAAGTGAACGTATAGACAGTGAGCTCTTGCAGGAAATTAAAGAGAACAAAGAAGCAATTATCACATATTTGAAAGAATATGGTGTTGCCAACGTAGCGCAAAATGAAAAATATATTGACAAAGTAGCAGAAAGCGATAATTATGTATTATCTGCTGCGCAAAAAAGGCTGTGGATACTAAGTCAAATGGATGAAGGATCAGAAGCATACAATATTCCAACTGATATAACTATAACCGGCGATTACGATATTCCAGTACTAAAAAAAGCAATTCATGCTGTAATTGAACGTCATGAAATACTGCGTACTGTTCTAAAAAAAGACGAACAAGAAGAAATAAAACAATGGGTTTTAGATCCGTCGGAAACAAATTTCGCCATTGCATATCATGATATGCAACACGAAAATAATCCGCATGCGGAAATTAGAAATTACATTCAACAAGATTCCTATGTAACTTTCGATTTGGAAACAGGACCATTATTCAGAGTCGTTATTTTTAGAGCTTCGCACGATACATATACTATTTATTACAACATGCATCATATTGTAAGTGATGGTTGGTCAATGAATATTTTGTCAAAAGATATCATGTCGTATTATGAAGCGTTCAAACAAAATAAAACGCCAAACCTTGCAGAATTAAAAATTCAATACAAAGATTATGCAGCTTGGCAATATTCAAAATTGAAAGAAGCGGCATTTGAAACAGATAAAACATATTGGTTGAATCAACTTTCGGACGAACGACCATTTTTAGATTTACCATTTCAAAAACAACGTCCACAACTAAAAGCATATGACGGCGATTCGCTTGAAACTTATTTATCACTAGAACAATCTAGAGGATTAAAAACGTTTCTTCAATCAGAAAATGGAAGTCTTTTTACAGGTGTTTTAGCGTTATGGAATGTACTTTTTTATAAATACACGGGACTTCATGACATTACAATTGGGACAACAGTTGCAGGAAGAGATCATGCAGATTTAACAAATCAAATTGGTTGTTATGTAAACACATTAGCATTAAAAAACAAGATCATTCCAACGGAAAGTTTCTACAATTTTTATAAAAAAGTAGCGGCTTCAACCTTAACGGCTTTCAATCATCAGGCATATCCTTTTGATCAATTAATTGAAGATTTAAATGTAAAAAGAGATTTAAGTAGAAATCCATTATATGATGTAATGTTAGTGGTGCAAAATGCTGGAGAAGACGAAACAGAACCTGAAATAACAGTAGAACCGGACTTTGCAGATAAGATTTTTCATCATAGAGACACAAAATCAAAATTTGATATACAAATAACGTTCCAAGAAAAAGGAGAACATTTATATTTTTTCATTACCTACAATACGACTTTGTATGAAGAAACGGAGATGCGTTTGTTATTGATACATTTCAAAAAATTAGTTTCAGAAGTACTCACAAAACCTAATAAAGCAATTGGAGAATTAACGTGTTTAAGCGAGAATGAACAACAACAATTGTTAGTTGATTTTAATCCGAAAAGCGATATAAACTATCCTAAAGAAGAAACGATTGTCAGTCTATTTGAAAAGCAAGTTCAGTTGCGACAACACGAAACCGCTGTTGTTTTTGAAGATAAAAAGCTGTCATATTTAGAATTAAATACTGTCGTAAATCAATTTGCTAATTATTTAAAAGATAGTTGCGACATACAACCACAAGATTTGATTAGTGTTGAATTAGCGCGAAGCGAATGGTTAATTGTTTCTATTCTTGCAGTACTAAAACTCGGTGCGGCGTATGTGCCAATTGATCCAGCATATCCGAAAGAACGGATCAATTACATCCGAAAAGATTCAAAATGCAAACTAAATATCGATCAAGCTACAATTAATGCATTTAGACTTGTACAGAATACATATAGTAATAAAAAGCCGTCAAACTCATTAGAAACGAATCACTTAGCATATGTAATTTACACTTCTGGAACTACAGGAAATCCAAAAGGTGTATTAATTGAACATAAAAATATAGTTCGATTATTTTACAACGACGCACAACTATTTAATTTCAACGAAAAAGATGTTTGGTGTTTATTTCACTCATATTGTTTTGACTTTTCTGTTTGGGAAATTTTTGGAGCTTTACTATTTGGGTCTAAATTAGTTGTCGTGCCAAGTATGACAGCAAAAGATACCAAGTTATTTGCAGAATTATTGTCAAAAGAAAGTGTAACAGTATTGAACCAAACGCCTTCTGCATTCAAACTTTTGCAATCAGAAATGCTCGCTTCTAACATAGCACACACTATAAGATATGTGATTTTCGGAGGAGAAGCGTTAATGCCAGAAATTACAAAAGCTTGGCATGAAGCATTTCCATCATGTGCATTAATCAACATGTATGGAATTACAGAAACTACGGTGCATGTTACGTATAAAGAAATTACAACGAATGATATCATTGCAAACAAAAGCAATATTGGAACGGCAATTCCAACTTTAGCATGTTATGTATTAGATGAAAACTTGCAATTAGTTCCTGTCGGAATTAATGGAGAATTATACGTGTCAGGAAAAGGTGTTGCAAGAGGATATTTGAATCGTCCAGAACTTACAAATGAACGTTTTATTCAACATCCATTCAAGACAAATGAGCGACTTTATAAAACAGGAGATGTTGCTTGTTGGTTGCCTAATGGCGATTTGGAATACAAAGGAAGAATTGACGATCAGGTAAAAATTAGAGGTCATAGAATTGAATTAAAAGAAATAGAATTCCAATTATTACAAAGTGAATCTGTACAACAATGTGTTGTATTGGCGCAAGAAGATGAAGTTGGAGAGAAAAATTTAGTAGCATATCTCATTTCTGATGAAAAAGAAACAACAGCTGTACTCAGAACATTTTTATCAGAAAGAATACCTGAATATATGTTGCCAAGTTACTTTGTACAATTGGACGAATTTCCACTAACAGCTAATGGAAAAATTAATAAAAAAGCATTGCCAAAACCGCAAGGATTAGCACTTGATATTGGTTCAAATTTCGTTGTGCCAAGCACAGATACCGAAAAGAAATTGGCAGGTTTGTGGGAAACAATTTTAGAAAGAAACAAAATAGGGATTCATGATAGTTTCTTTGAATTAGGCGGTCACAGTATCAAAGCAATGACATTACTTACGCAAATTCACAAAGCATTTGGTGTAAAACTAGCGTTAAAAGATATTTTCATTCAGCCAACTGTCGAAAGATTATCAATACTTATAGAAGCGTCAACTGTAGAATTTTATCAGGAAATACCAAAAATAGCAACAGCAGCGCATTATCCCGTTTCGTATGAGCAAAAAAGACTTTGGTTATTAAGTCAAGATCCAAAAGTATCTGCATCCTACAACATGACTTTTTATACGGAAATGGAAGCGAATTTAGATTTTGAAAAATTTGAAAAAGCTATTTACACCGTAATTGATCGTTATGAAACATTACGAACGGTATTTAAAGAAGATGAAAATGGAGAAATACGTCAATGGATACTTCCTTTGGAGGAATTAAATTTTACGATTGATTATTTAGACTTAAAGTCAGATGAAAATGCGGAAGAAACCGCAGAAGTCTATATCAAGGAAAAATCGAGTCACGTATTTGATCTTGAAAATGGACCATTAATCAGTGTTGGATTCATCATGATTAGTGAAGATAAAAATGTTTTCTATTACAATTTACATCATTTAATTAGTGATGGACTTTCTATGCAAGTATTGTCTAAAAACCTAATCAGTTTCTATCATGATTATGTACGAGATGACGAACCAAAAGTACAACCATTGCGTATTCAATACAAAGATTACGTAGTATGGCAACAACAGGAAATTGCAAGTAAAAAAACAGCTGCATATCATGAAATGTGGAAACAATTATTTAAGGAAGAAATTCCTAGAGTTCGTTTGCCTTTTGAGAAAAAAAGACCTGAAAAATTTACAAATGTCGGTGATGGAATTCAATTCAATCTTGGGAAAAAATGTAGAGATGATCTTCAAAAAATTACCAATCTTCATGATGGAACTATGTATATTTCTATCATCTTTTTGGTAAAACTCATGATGCACAAATACGTTGGAAACAAGAAGATTATGGTAGGTTCTTCTTTTTCTACTAGAACACACGCAGAATTGGAAGATCAAATAGGGTTTTACATCAACAATCTTCCATTAGTTACAGATATTCAAGAAGAACAAACGCTAGCATCATTGTATAAATCTGTTAAAGATCATACACTAGAAGTAAGTAGTATTCCTTGGTATCCTTTGGAATTACTAATTGATCAAATTACGTATACATATGATCCTTCATTCTCAGGGTTATTCAATGTACTTGTAGAATATCATGAAGATCAAGTTCATGACAAAAACGCTAAAGAAAACACAAGTTTTATAAACTATCAATACAACATGCCATGTCAATTTGATCTTTCTTTCGAATTTCATGAACACGAAAAAGATATTGTTTGTAACATATTGTACAACAATTCTTTATTTGAAAAACGTCACATGGAACTCTTTGTAAACAGGTTTCGAAACATATCCAATCAATTAGCTGATTACATGGATGTATTTCATCAAAAGAAACTTCATGAATTAAACATGGATCAAGGAGAAGAAAACATAAGTACAAAACCTAAAAGAGCAATTTCTCTCGAAGAGAATTTTTAAACAGAACATATAAGAAAACCAAGTATAATTAGCAAGCATCTTTTACCATCTGAGATTTTAAGGGTAAGTCTCTATATGGAAATAGTAGGTGTTTGAGTTAACCAAAAAAAAAGTTTACATTATGATTAAATCACTAATACACTCAATGGCTGTATGTCCAGATATGACAAAGAGCTATCCAAAAATCCAATACGGAAAAGGAATTTATCTGTATGATGAAAATGGTAAAAAATACCTTGACGGTTCAGGCGGATCATCCTCAGTAGCAAATATTGGACATGGACGACAAGAAATTGTAGATGTAATTACGGAACAAGTATCAAGAATTTCCGTATTACCAACACACGCATTCAGTTCGGATGTAGTAGAAAATTATTTAGATAGGCTTGTAGATTTTGCTCCAGACGGATATCAAAAATCATGGACGGTAATGAGCGGGACAGAAGCTGTTGAAAATGCAGTAAAACTAGCGTTACAATATCACCAATTACGCGGAGAAAATTCAAGATATAAAATCATCTCTAGATGGAACACATATCACGGAAACTCTGTATTTATGCTTGATATTGGCGGAATGAAAATTCGTCGTGGACTCTACGACAAATGGTTAAACAATTTTCCGCATATTTCTCCGGCATACAATTACAGAAGACCTGATGCATTAACGGAAGCTGAATATGTACAAAGTTTACTAACTGAATTTGAACAAACCATTGTAGAAACAGGTCCAGAAACTGTTGCGGCTTTCATTGCAGAGCCAGTAATTGCAGCAGCAATGGGCGCAGTTCCGCCACCAAAAGGATACTTTAAAGGAATCCATAACATTTGTCAAAAATATGGCATTCTGTTCATCTCAGATGAAATCTTATCAGGATTTGGACGTACAGGAGAAAACTTCGGAATCAATAATTTTGGAGTTATTCCGGATATAATTGCTGCAGGAAAAGGAATTAGTGGTGGCTATTTTCCACTATCAGCAGTAATGGCTTCTGAAAAAGTAATACAACCATTTACAGATACCAAAACAGCTTTCTTGGGCGGTCACACATTTGCGTGTAATCCTGTTGGAGCAGCAGTTGGAAATGCTGTTTTAGATATTTTAGAGCGCGAAAAACTCATTCAGAACTCAAAAAATATGGGCGAAATATTCAGAGCAAAATTAAGGTCTCTGTATGAATTTGATATCGTAGGAGATGTAAGAGGTGTTGGATTGCAATGCGGTATTGAACTTGTAAAAGATAAAATAACCAAAGCACCTTTTGCTCCAGAATTTGGACTTTCCAAACGAATAGGAGAAAAAGCAATAGAAAAAGGAGTTGTACTATATCCAGGTAGAGGTTCTGTAGACGGAATTGCTGGAGATCATATTCTTATGACGCCAGCGCTTACCATTAATGAAGAGCAATTAGACGAAATGGTGGCAGTAGTAAAAGAGTGCTTAGAAGAAGTAACTATGGAATTAAAAAAAGAAACCGTATAACATGAATTTACAGGAAGACATAAAAACAGCAAGAACGGAAGAGTATTGGAGAATGCACCTTGGTGATGTCTCCAATGCTGAAGGCTCTTCTTTTTTTGAAACTCATATAAAGGATAGAAATGCAATCACCAAAGAGAAAGTGTTTCTCAACAAAGAAGCGGTTACAAAAGTTGCGGCGCTTTGCAATGATTCCGATGTTTTAATTTATAATTTTTACCTAAATATAGTAGCAATACTTTGTAGAAATTACCAAGAAGATATAACATTCGTATCTCCTACGGATCAATTTGATCATGTAGAAGCAAAAGATGAGTTATTTTTTGTACAACCAAAACTACTTCCTGAAACTACTTTTAAAGAGGCGTTTTCTGGTCAAAAGGAAAATCTAGTAGAATGCATCGATTATGCATTGCCTTGGACAATTATTCAGCAATATTTAGGTGATGAAGGATTGCTTGAAAAAATACAACCGTATAGTTTCATCATAGGAGAATCTGCGCATGCAGGAATCTTTGAAACAGATTTTATCAAAACGATTTTTAAATGTGTATTAGAAGAAACTCAACCTTACTTTGAAATTACTATTAAAGGGAATGTATACGATACAAAGTTATTGACATTATTTGGCGAAAACTTCAATGCAACATTGCTAGAAGTACTCGAAAAAACATACGAACCTATTGAAACATTAAAGTATAAAGGTGCGTCTGAAATAGAAATTTTACAAAATATAAATACGGTTACGCCTTATTTTTCATTAGAACGCAACATTGTTGAAATCATTACTGAACACTGTGAAACTTTTAGCGATAAAGTTGCAATAAAGCATAACAATGAGGAAGTTACATTTTCAGCATTAGGAACGTATACAAATAAATTTGCTTCATATCTTTTAGATACGTTTCAAGCAAAAACGGATGATCTTTTTGGAATCATGATGCAGCGTTCACCGCGAATGATAGAAAGTATTTTATCTATTTGGAAAGCAGGAAGCGCATATGTTCCTATTGGCGTAAATCTTCCGGATGAAAATCTAGCACAAATTATTGAAAACTCGCAGTTAAAAGCTATCATTACGGATGATGAAGCGATGCTGACACAACTTTCTAGATTAAATATTTCGATTCCGATCATTAATCTAAATGATATGCAGGAAGCATTGAAATCATTTTCTGAGGAAACAGTTTCAGTACGTATACAACCCAACGATTTAGCATATGTTATTTATACAAGCGGATCTACAGGAGCTCCGAAAGGTGTAATGATTGAGCACATTGGAATGCTAAATCATATGGGCGCAAAAATTCATGAAATTGGTATTGATGAAAATAGTATTATATCGCAAAACGCACCACATACATTTGATATTTCTGTTTGGCAAATGTTTACCTCATTGCTAACTGGAGGAACATGTATTATTTATGACAATGATGATATTATTGATGTAGAAAAATTTGCGACGAATGTTGCCAAAGATCGCATTACAGTATTGGAATTAGTGCCGTCGTATTTATTAATAATGTTGCACTTTTTGGAAAGTGAAAGAAAGAAAACTGAATTACAACTTAACAATATTATTCTGAATGCGGAAACATTAATCAAACCGTTGGTAAAAAGATGGTTAACGTTATATCCGAAAATTCCAATTATCAATACATACGGAGCTACAGAAGTGTCAGATGATACTTCGCATTACTTTATGGAATCGGTTCCGGAGAACTATTCTGTGCCTGTGATGACGATTCCAATCCAAAACTTTGAAGTTCATATTGTTAACGAAAACTTACAACAAGTTCCTATTGGTGTAAAAGGTGAAATTCTTTTAGCTGGACCATGTGTAGGAAGAGGATATTTTAAAGATGTTGAAAAAACTAAAAAAGCATTTCTTCATGGACCAATTGACGGATTAACGTCTCAAAAGAGAATCTATAAAACGGGTGATTCTGGACGATTCAATGCAGATGGAACAATGGAGTTCATGGGAAGGAACGACAATCAAGTAAAAATTCTTGGACATAGAATTGAGCTTGATAGTATAGAAAATTTTGCAGCGGAAATTAAAGGTATGAAAAATGTAAAAGCAGTCGCTTTCATTGAAAAACAACTGATTGTACTTTATTATATGGCTGATGCTGAAATTGACAAAACCTTGATTGAAAATGCGCTTGCCAAAAAATTACCTAAATATATGTTGCCTTCAAGATACATTCACATGCAACGTTTTCCATTAACAAAAAATGGTAAGATTGACAAAAAAGCATTGCTAAAATTAGGAAATGGCAATGAAGGTAGTGAAGTAGCATTTGTAGCTCCCGAAACTGAATTAGAAAAGGAGGTAGCTGAAATATGGATGAAAGTACTTGATATTACTTCCGTTAGTGTTAATGATGTATTTTTTGATTTAGGCGGACACAGTTTAAAAGTGATGCGTTTAAAAAATGAATATCAAAAAGCATTCAATATAAAAATTGAGCTAAAACAACTTTTTGAAAATCCAATACTTGCGTCACATTGTACAATTATTGAAGCTTCTTCACATACGGACTTTGTTACGATTGAACCTGTACCAATACAAGAAAATTACAAGTTGTCCAACGCACAACATCGTTTATGGATTTTAAGTCAATTTGAAGAAGGTTCCGCAGCGTATAACATTCCGTATACTATTCCTATTCAAATTGAAGACTTAAATCTTTTCAAAAAAGCGATTCATGCTGTTATAGATCGTCATGAAGTATTACGAACGGTTTTTAAAGTAAATGAAGATGGCGAAATACGACAATGGATTTTAGATCAGAAGACATTAAATTTTCAAATACAATATATAGAAGTAACGGATTCAGCTGCTGTACAACACTATATAGAAGTTGATTCATTTGAGCCATTTAATTTAGAAAACGGTCCACTTATTAGAGCGAGTATTCTAAAAACGGTTGATGACCAATATACATTCTATTTCAACATGCATCATATTATTAGCGATGGTTGGTCTATGGAAGTATTAGCAAAAGATGTAATGGAATATTACAACTATTACATGGGGAAAACACCTCAAGAACCAACTCCATTGCGTATTCAATACAAAGAATATACAGCATGGCATTTAGCACAAATGGGTAAAAATCATGAATCTCGTGATTATTGGTTAAAAAATTTATCAGGAGAATTGTCTGTGATAGATTTACCAACTAAAAAGTTAAGACCGAAAGTAAGAACTTATAAAGGAGGATTATTAACGACCTATTTGGATAAAGAAACAACAGATGTATTGAAGAATTATTCCCGAGCAAATGGAGGCAGTCTTTTTATAAGTTTATTATCTACATTCACTGTATTACTAAATCGTTATACCTCAAAGGATGATATTATTATAGGAAGTCCTATATCTGGAAGAGATCATATAGATTTAAAAGATCAAATTGGTTTTTATGTGAATACATTAGCTTTTAGAAATCAAGTAGATTCAAATGAGAATTTTGCTAGTTTGTATCATAGAGTAAAGGAAAATACTTTAGAAGCCTACAATCATCAGATGTATCCGTTTGATCGATTGGTAGAAGAATTAAATTTGAAAAAAGATACTAGCCGTAGTGATATTTTTGATGTCATGTTAACACTTCAGAACAACGCGGACAATACGAGTAATTTAGAAATAGATAAAATAGAATTAGACACTATTAAAGAGTATAAAAATGTTGCTTCCAAATTTGATTTACAATCGATATTTGAGGAAGTAGGAGATTGTATCTCTTTTAGTATGATTTACAATATGGATGTCTATGATGCGACTATGTTGAAAAAGTTAATGAAGCATTACAAGCAATTGATAACATCTTTAATAACAAATCCTGATGTTGCTATTGGTAAAGTAAATTATTTAACTGTAGATGAGAAGAAGAAATTACTAGAGAATTTTAATGCTACTGAAGTTGTGTATCCACAAGACAAAACCATTATAAATTTATTTGAAGAGCAAGCAGCAAAGAATCCTACTTCTATTGCAGTAGTCTTTGAAGACACAAGGTTAAGCTATAGAGAGTTAGATGAACTATCGAATCAGTTAGCACATTATTTAATCGATAATTATAGTATAGAGAAAGAGGATCTAATAGGAATAAAGTTAGAACGTAGTGAGTGGATAATCATTTCTATATTAGGAGTTTTAAAAGCAGGAGGCGCTTATGTACCGATTGATTCAGGATATCCAGAGCAACGCATTTCTTTCATAGAGGAAGATACAAACTGGAAGGTTTGTATTGATTTAAATGAATTGAATAACTTCAAATTAGCAGAAAAATATCCTTCTACAAAACCAGAAATAACTGTATTACCTTCCAATTTGGCATATGTAATATATACTTCGGGTACTACTGGGAAACCAAAAGGAGTTATGGTAGAAAATAAGTCTGTTATAAATTTAATTAACTACCAAACTCGAGAATTTAAAATAGATAGTAAGGATAATATTTTATTATTTTCAAATTATGTTTTTGATGCTTCAGTAGAGCAAATTTTTTTAGGATTACTTAATAGCGCAACAGTAGTAGTAATATCCAAGGAGTTGATAATTAGTGATGACCTTAGTTCATTTCTAAATAATCATGAAATAACACATTTACATGCAACACCCACGTATTTAGAACAACTAAGAGGTATTGAAAAATGTAATACTTTAAAAAGAGTAATTTCAGGAGGAGAGATTTGTAGCTTAAAATTAGCAGAAAGTATATCACCAAATATTGAGTTTTATAATAAATATGGACCTACAGAAACTACAGTTACTTCCATAGAATTCAAACGTAAAAAGAAATTAAATAAAGTATTACCTATTGGAAAACCAATAGGCAATACACAAGTATACATCTTAAATGATTTATTGGAATTACAACCAATTGGTATTGTCGGAGAGGTCTTTTTGGGTGGAGCAGGATTATCAAGAGGTTATCTAAACAATACAGAGTTAACAGCAGAGAAATTTATAGTTCATCCATTTAAAGAAGGAGAGCGATTATATAAAACGGGAGATTTAGCAAGATGGTTTTCTGATGGAAATATTGAGTTTATAGGTAGAAAAGATAATCAGGTTAAAATACGAGGGTATCGAATAGAAATAGGAGAGATTGAGAGTGCATTATCTGAAATACACGCTATAGAATCTAGTGCAGTTATAGCAATCGATTCACATTTAGGCACTAAAGAATTAGTAGCTTATGTAACTAGTAAAGAGACATTAAGTATAGAATATTTAAGAGAGGAATTGCAAAAGAGTCTGCCAGATTATATGTTACCTTCTTATTTTGTGCAAATAGAAAGATTTCCACGAACAGTTAACGGAAAAATGGACAAAAGCAAACTATTGGACATTGATGGAAACCAACTTGAAAGCAGTTTAGCACATATAGCACCTAGAAATGAAACAGAAGGAAAACTAGCGGCTATTTGGGAAGAAGTTTTAGACGAAGAAAAAGTAGGAATGAAAGACAACTTTTTTACGCTTGGCGGAAATAGTATCAAAGCAATTAAGCTATTGACGTTCATTAACAAAACATTTGAAGTTGATATCAATATTACAGATGTTTTCACTGATAGAACTATTGAAAATATTGCCATCAAAATTGCATTTATCAAAGGACAAGAAAAGTTGAAAGACTCTAAGGAAATGTATAAAGAAATAAAACTATGAACAATCTTTTAAAACAATTAAGCGAAAAAGAAATTCTTCTTGAAGAGGTTAATGGAGAATTGAAATTATTCTCTAAAACGGGAATAGTTGACCCAGAAACACTTGCGCTTATCAGAGAAAATAAAGAGAACATCATAGCCGAACTTCGCAAGGGAAATGCGGCTGTATCTAAGGAAATTCCGTTAGTGCCAAAACAGCAGAGTTATCCGTTATCAAGTGCTCAAAACAGTCTTTGGATTACGAGTCAATTTGAAGGTGCGTCAGTTGCTTATAATGTTTCGTATCAATTGCCAATTCAGCAACCTTTAGATGTAGCTAGTTTTAAAAAAGCAATGCATGCAGTTATTGAGCGTCATGAAATATTGAAAACGGTTTTTAAGAAAAATGAAGAAGGAGAAGTTCGCCAATGGATTTTAGATGAAGATGCATTAGATTTTGTAATACAATATAAAGATTACAGAGATGTTGCCGACAATGCAGTTGCTGTTAAAAAATTTATAGAAGAAGATTCTGGCAAAGAATTTGACCTTGAAAAAGGACCTTTGTTTAATGTATGTTTATTACAACTTGCAGATTCAGCATATGTTTTTTATTACAATATGCATCATATTATTAGTGATGGTTGGTCGTTGGAAGTTTTAGGAAGAGATGCGATGTCATTCTATGAAGCATTTGCAAAAAATGAAACACCAACGCTAAGTCCTTTGCGTATTCAATACAAAGATTTTGCCTCATGGCAAACAAATCAGGTAGATACTGACTCGTACAATAAGCACAAAGAATTTTGGTTAAACCAATTATCAGGAGAACTTCCATTTTTAGATCTTCCAGGGAAAAATATCACTAGCACACAAAAAACATACAATGGTAGATTGTTAGAAACGGTGGTTGCTAAAAAAGAAACGTTGGCACTAAAACATTTTGTAGCTCAAAATGGAGGAAGTTTATTTATGGCTGTGTTAGCCGCTTTAAAAGTATTGTTGTATCGGTATACAGATCAAAAAGACATTATTATTGGAACGCCAATATCAGGCAGAGATAATGAAGATTTAAGCGATCAAATTGGGTTTTATCTCAATACATTGGCATTAAGAGATACAATCAATCCAACAGAAAATTTTATAAGCTTTTACAACCGATTACAGAATAATATGCTCAAAGCTTATGACCATCAAGATTATCCTTTTTATAGTATTGTTTCGAATTTAAAAATGAAATATGATCAAAGTCGTAGTGCCGTTTTTGATGTCTCCATAACGTTTCACAATCTATCGGAAGATATGTATGATTCTAATGCAGAAGAAACTTCACAAAAAGATGAAACAATAGATTATGGTTTTGAGTATGTAAAACATGATATTGAATTCCATTTTCAACCTTTAGAAGATACAATCAATTTTAATGTAGTATACAACACAGATAGATATGACAAGGAGTTGATGGTAGATTTCATGCAACATTACAAACAATTACTTACTTCATTATTTAAAAATGTTGAAAAGCCATTAAGTCAAGTCAGCTATATTTCTGAAAAAGAAACGCATGAACTTCTTCATGATTTTAATAGTAAGAAAAATGCAGCTTCTGAAGAAACCTTAGTGAGCTTGTTTGCGAAACAAGTAAACTTAACACCAAATGTTCCTGCTGTGTTTTTTAATGAAGTATCACTTACATACAAAGAATTGGATGAAGTTTCCAATCAATTGGCACACTGTTTTATAAAAGAACACGCTATAAAACCACATGATCTTATCGCTGTAAAGTTGGACAGAAGTGAAAAGTTTATCATTACAATTCTTGCCATTTTGAAAGTAGGCGCAGCGTACATTCCAATTGATACAAATTATCCGCAAGAGCGTAAAGAATATATTCTAAATGATGCCAATGTAAAGCTACTTGTAACAGATTCAAACTACATTTTTGATTTGGAGTATTACGAAGGCAATCTTTTTGCAATTGATATTGATTTTGAAGCGGCTGAATATGACGAAACGCAACCAACAGTTGACGTAAAAACCGCTGACTTGGCGTATATCATTTATACAAGTGGTTCCACAGGAATGCCAAAAGGAGTTATGATTCAGCATAAAGGAATTGTAAATACGATGTTAGCTCAGATAGATTTATTTATCATCAATCCTGAAGAAAACAAACATTCGTTACAATTTGCTTCATATGCTTTTGATGCTTCTGTCTCGGAAATATTTATCACGTTGCTTTCTGGTTCAACTTTATATATGGTTGATGAAAATACGAGAAAAACGCCAGCACTTTTAGAACAATACATTATTGACAACAAAATTGACGTTGCAACAATTCCGCCTTCCTATTTAAAATTATTGAACGTGGAAAGCTTGAAAAATATGAACGTATTAGTCACAGCAGGAGAAGCAGCCGTTTATAACAAAGTGATGGAATACCTTGAATTTGGCGGTATTTATTACAATGCTTTTGGACCAACAGAAACAAGTATTTGTAGTTGTGTTTTTAAAATGACTAAAGAAACAGCAATTTCAGGAACTCAAATTCCTATTGGAATGCCAATTGCGAATGTACAAATGTATGTGTTAGATGCACATAACAATTTACAACCAAAAGGTGTTGTTGGCGAACTATGTATTTCGGGCGCAGGATTGGCAAAAGGTTACTTAAATAGTGAAACGTTAACGGAAGAAAAGTTTATAGCGCATCCATTTAACAAAGGTGAACGTTTATATAAAACAGGCGATATGGGACGAATGCTGCAAGATGGTGCCATTGAATTTGTTGGAAGAGTAGACGATCAAGTGAAAATTCGTGGACATCGAATAGAATTAGGAGAAGTAGCTTATCAATTAGAATCGAAAGAAGACATTGAAGAAGTTGCTTTATTAGTGAAAGATAATGAAACTGGCGATAAAGAGTTGGTAGCATATATCGTATCAGAAAAAGAACAAAACGCATCAGAAATTCGTCAATTCTTATCTGATAGATTGCCAGATTACATGTTGCCAAATGCATACATCCAAGTGGCTAAAATTCCATTAAATACAAGTGGAAAAGTAGCTCATGATACGTTACTATCAATGCAAGGAAAAAATATTGATAGTGGAACCGAATATGTTGCGCCAAGAAATGAAACGGAACAAAAAATACATGATATCTGGAGTAGTATTTTAAACATAGAAAAAATCAGTGTAATAGATGACTTTTTTGTATTAGGCGGACAAAGTATTTTAGGTATAAAACTCATTTCAAGAATACATAAAGAACTAGGCATACTCATAGAATTAAAAGATATTTTCTCAGAAAGAACAATTGCTTCCATCGCAGAATATGTAGAAACAAGTCAGCAATTAGACGCACAAGAAAATATAGAAGAAACAGAAAACAAGCTCATATTTTAAAAAAACCAAAACTTATTTAATGAATAACCTACAACAACTTTTTAAAAAGTTAAATACTGAAAATATCCTCCTAGAAGTCGTAGATGATGAGTTAAAAATATTTTCCAAATCAGGAACTATTGAAAATGATATTATTACTCAAATTAAAATACACAAATCGGAAATAATACAGCAATTAAAGAAAAGCACAGGTTTAGGAGCTATAAAAATACCGGTAGCACCTAAAATGAAAAACTATCCTCTTTCCAATGCCCAACAGCGTTTATGGATGATTAGTAAGTTTAAAGAAGCTTCTATTGCGTATAATATTCCTATGTGCATTCCTGTGAAAATTACAGATGTAACTAGTTTTAAAAAAGCATTGCAATTAGTTGTAGCGCGACATGAAATTTTGAGAACAATTTTCAAAGAAGATATTGAATTGGATGAAGTACGCCAATGGATAATTCCTGCTGAAGAAGTTGCACTTACTATTGAACACAAGGATTTAAGAAAAATGCCAGCTGAAGATAAACAGCATTTTATCAAGGAATATGCAGCAAATGATGCACTTACACCTTTCAATTTAGAATCAGATTTGCTATTTAGAGCAACCTTGCTTCAAATCACCGAAGATGATTTTGTATTATCGCTTACAATGCATCATATTATTAGTGACGAATGGTCTGTTGAGGTTATGTTTAAAGATGTAATGGAATTTTACAAAGCAGATACTGCAAATAAAGAACCAAAACTATCGCCTTTACGCATTCAATATAAAGAGTATACGTTGTGGCAATTGTCAAAATTAAAAAGTGAAGTAGGAGCAACTCAAAAAAAGTTTTGGTTAGCGCAACTATCGGGAGAATTACCAGTATTGGATTTACCTTCAAACAAGAAAAGACCACTAATGAAAACATATAATGGTCATTCTTTTAAAAGTTATCTATCAAAAGAAACAACGGCTGATATTAAAAAATTCAGTCAAAAACAGGAAAGTAGTTTATTTATCTATTTAGTATCAATCAGCACTATTTTGCTACATAAATATACAGTTTCAAAAGATATCATCGTAGGAACTCCAATATCAGAAAGAAATCATGTAGACTTAAAAGATCAAATAGGATTTTATATAAATACGCTTGTGCTGCGGAATCAAGTAGATTCTAATAAAGATTTTATAGCTTTTTACGATCAAATAAAAGCGTCCACGTTAGTTGCCTATGAACATAGTGATTATCCTTTTGATAGTTTAATTGAGAATTTAGGCACTAAAAGAGACATTAGTCGTAATCCTATATTCGATATCATGCTTACAATGCAAGATTCTGAAGCACAAGAAACAGAATTTGATGCAACACAAACAGATACTATTTGGGATAATGGTGCTTGTGTATCAAAATTTGATGTGTCGTTAACATTTAAAGAAGAAGATGGATATTTATCATATACATTGGATTATAATACAGATGTCTACGATAAAAAAATGATTCAGCAATTCATGAGACATTTTAAGTCGTTACTAAAAGCAACGCTTGATAATTCTACTAAAAAAATTGCCAACATTGAATATTTATCTAAAGAAGAGCAAAATTATCTTCTATACGAGCTTAATAACACCAAAACTGACTATCCAAAAAACAATACAATCGTTGAGTTGTTTGATGAGCAAGTACAGAAAACACCAAATGATATCGCTTTAGTATATGAAGAGAAACAGTTAACATACCAAGAAGTCAATAAATTATCCAATCAAATAGCAAACTATATACATCAAAACTATGCACCAAAACCTGATGAAATCATTGCAATTCATTTGGAAAGAAGCGAATGGTTGATTGTAGCTATTTTAGGAATATTAAAAACTGGCGCAGCATATGTACCAATTGATTTTCATTATCCTAAAGATCGTATTGAATACATGATGAATGATAGTCAAGCAAAAGCAATCATCAATCAAAAAATACTAGAAGATTTTATTGAAAATAAAGAGAAATACAAAAAAACAAACAGTAAGGACAACGCAAAAGAGAACAACTTAGCTTACGTAATATACACTTCTGGCTCTACGGGAAAACCAAAAGGAGTGATGATTGAAAATAGAAGTCTTATCAATTACAATGAATATTTCACAAAGACTTTTAAAATTTCAAACAAAGACAGTAGTGTCATGTCTGCCAGTATTTCATTTGATGGCGTACTAACAGCAGTATTTGGATGTTTATTATCTGGCGCAACATTGCATATAGTAAAAGAAGATTTGATAGTCGCAACAGATCGTTTTATAGACTACCTTATTCATCATAAAATAAGTTTCTTAAAAGGAACTCCAATACTTTTAAACCTATTAATCAACAACGACAAATTTTCAGAACTCTTAGAAAAAGGGAACCTAAAACTATTAATATCTGGTGGCGACAACGCAATTTTTTCAGATATAAAACAACTAGTTAACATACAAGGTTTACAAATAATTAATCACTTTGGACCAACGGAATCAACAATTGGTGCGACTGTTCAAGAAATTAATGCTGATGTAGTTGATAGAAACAATGTAATTGCTATTGGATCGCCAATTTCGAATACGCAATTATATATTTTAGGAGAAAACAATGATTTACTGCCAGAAGGTGTTGTTGGAGAAATTTGTATTTCAGGCGATGGATTAGCCAGAGGTTATATCAACAATCCGAAACTTACAGCAGAAAAATTTATACAACATCCTTTTCTAAAAGGACAACGATTATACAAAACAGGCGACTTTGGACAATGGCTTTCTGATAAAAGCATAAAATTTTCAGGGCGTAAAGACGATCAAGTTAAAGTAAGAGGTTATCGTATTGAATTAGGAGAAATAGAAAAAGCAATATCTACTATAAATGAAATAAAACAATGTGTAGTCATTGCAAAAAATAGCGAAGACTTAGTAGCGTACTACATTTGTGAGGAAATAGTAGATGAAATAGCTATAAGAACAACCTTAATGAAAAGGCTTCCAGCATATATGATTCCAAATTTCTTTGTGAAATTAAAGGAATTTCCACTAAATGCTAATTTGAAAATTGATAAAAAGCAACTTCCAAATCCACAGGCACTCGCACTTGAAAAACCAAGAATATATGTTGCACCTAGTACTAAAACGGAGCGAGAATTAGTTGCCATATGGGAAGAACTATTCAACATTGAAAACATTGGTATAGAAGAAGATTTCTTTTTACTTGGCGGACAAAGCATTTTAGGTATAAAACTCATTTCGAGAATACATAAAAGATTAGGAGTACATATAGAATTAAAAGATATTTTTTCAGAAAGAACAATAGCTTCCATAGCAGAATACATTGAAACAAGCATACAATTAGATGCGCAAGAAATTGAAGAAGAAACAGAACGAAAGCTCATTTTTTAACCATACTAAAATACCTTAAAATGAAAACCATAGAGGAATTGAAAAATAATATGACATTGAATGATACGAAAGCAAACGTACTTGAAAACAGTTCATTAATAGATCTTTTTACGGCACAAGTAGAAAAAACGCCTACTCATATAGCTATCAAAGCAGATGAAGTTACTTATACATATGCAGCTTTGGATGAGTTATCCAATAAACTTGCGCAGTATTTAATACGGGAACACAAAATTGCTCCAAATACTATTGTAGCCATAAAACTTGATAGAAACGAATGGTTACTAATAGCTATGTTAGCGGTATTAAAAGCTGGAGCGACCTATTTACCAATTGAAATCAAATCTGCTCCAGAAAGAGAACAATTCATTCTAGAAGATGCCAAAGTTGCTGTATTATTATGTTCCTCAGAGTTGCTATCAGAGACCAATTTTACAGGGAAAATATGCACTGTTGATTCAGATTTTGATGCAACTAAATACACAAACGAAACCATTAATAAGATAGATTCCAACGAACAAAACGCGTATATCATTTATACATCAGGTTCAACAGGAACGCCAAAAGGAGCAATAATAAGTCACAAATCGTTGATTAATTATTTGTTATGGGGAAAAGACTATTACCTCAATGGATTGGAAGAAGTTTCTTTTGGTTTGTTTACATCCATCGCTTTTGATTTAACAGTTACAAGTCAGTTTTTACCTTTAATAAGTGGCGGAACATTAACTATGTATCCATCGAGTTATGACATTATATCAACACTAAAAGCGTATATAAATACCAAACAGACATGTATCAAACTAACGCCAGCACACATTGCGGTATTAGATACATTAAACTTAAAAAGTACACAACTCAAAGTAGCCATTGTTGGTGGCGATGTATTGCACCAATCGCATGTTGATATTCTACTAAATATCAATCCCAACATGAAAATATACAACGAATACGGACCAACAGAAGCAACAGTAGGTTGTGTTGTATATGAAGTAGTATCAGGACAAGATATTATTATCGGAAAGCCAATACAAAATACACAAGTATATGTGTTAGATGAAAACTATTTAATAGTTCCAAAAGGTGTTACAGGCGAACTTTGTATTTCTGGAATAGGATTAGCGAAAGGATACTTTAATAATCCTGAATTAACCAAGCAAAAATTTATTGACAATCCATTTATAAAAAATCAAAAACTATACAAAACTGGTGATTTAGTAAAATGGGTTGATAAAGAAAATTTACACTTCATTGGAAGAACAGACGATCAAGTAAAAATTAGAGGATATCGCATTGAACTAGGAGAAGTAGAACAACAAATTATTCAAAAAGAACATGTAAAAGAAGTGGCAGTTTTGGTACATGAAGCTGAAGACGGAGAAAAACAGCTAATCGCCTACATTACATCTGCCATTGGAGAAGACATCACAGATATTAGAAACTTCTTATTAGAAAAAGTACCAGATTACATGGTTCCTAGTGTGTTTATACAAATAGAAAACTTTCCACTTACAATCAATGGAAAAATAGACAAAAAGAAACTCATAAAAACTGAGGGAAAAACGCTTTCCAATACAATTGCATATGTTGCTCCAAGAAACGAAATAGAAGAAAAGTTAGCCGTGTTATGGCAAGAAGTACTGAAGCAAGAAACGATAGGAATACATGATGATTTTCTTTCATTAGGCGGACAAAGTATTGTTGCCATAAAATTGATCACAAGAATTCACAGAGAATTTGAAATCTTATTAGAACTCAAAGATGTTTTTAGAGAACGAACCATAGAAAAATTATCAGATTATATGGAAACGATTATCATGCTAGAAAAGCAACAAAATACAAATGAAAACGAAACAGGACAAAAATTAATTTTTTAAAAAAAATAAGATGGAAAACATAAAAGTAAAAAGTGCTAAGAGCATCTTGAAAGAATTAATTACTAAAAACATTAAAGTTCAGCTTGATGAAAAGGCTGGAAACATTGAAGTTACAGGTAATGTTAATAGTCTGACACAAGACAATATCCTAGATATCAAAGGATATAAAGAGGAAATTATTGAGTTATTAAAGACAAGAGTCAAATTTAAAAATCAATCTTTCCAAACAATAAAAGAAGCTCCAAAAGGTGAAAGCTATCCATTGTCGAACGCTCAGTTACGACTTTGGATATTAAGTCAATACAGAGAAGCTTCTGTGGCTTACAACATGCCAATGCACATTTATTTAAATGGAAGCTACGAGATTGACAGTTTTAAAAAAGCCATTCATGCAGTTATTGAACGTCATGAAATATTACGTACGGTTTTTAGAAAAAATGATAAAGAAAAAGTATGTCAATGGATACTTAGTGCTGAACAACTCAACTTTAAAATTGACTATCAAGATTACAGAACTTCCGAAAACAGCGATGGAGAAGTAGAAAAGTATGTTTTAGGAGATGCGTACATACCTTTTGATTTAGAAAAAGGGCCATTATTCAGAGCTAGTCTACTGCAATTATCTGAAGATGAATACATTTTTTACTTCAATTTGCATCATATTATTAGTGATGGTTGGTCAATGGAAGTACTCACAGGTGATGTAATGAATTATTATGAATCTTTCGTTTTGGGTAAAACTCCAGAAATCACTCCACTTCGCATTCAATATAAAGATTATACCATTTGGCAACTTGATCAATTAACAAGTAACGGATACCAAGAACATAAAGAATATTGGGAATCGAAGCTTTACGGAAAAATTCCAACGATCGATCTTCCGTCTACGAAAATACGTCCAAGAGTAAAAACATATAAAGGGCATTCATTAAGTACTTTTATAGCAGCAGATGACATCCGAAATCTACGAAAATTCATAGATGCAGAAGGCGGAAGTTTATTCTTTAGTTTACTAGGTATTTGCAATGTATTATTCTATAAATACCTAAGTGAAAAAGATATTACAATAGGTACAATTATTGCTGGAAGAGATCATATTGACCTTGAAGATCAAATAGGGTTTTATGTAAACACGTTGGCATTGCGAACGCAAATGGATTCTAACGAGTCATTTGTAGCATTCTATAATCGATTAAAAGATGATTTAGCAATCGCATTCAACCATCAAGTGTATCCGTTTGATCACTTGGTAGAAAACATCAACTCAAATGGAGATACTTCAAGAAGTGCCATTTTTGATATCATGCTAATACTACAAAATATTGGTGAAGGAAAACGAGATGTATCCGTAGTAGACGAACACATAATATCGGATAGAGGTGCTTGTATTGCAAAATTTGACTTGAATATTACCTTCAAAGAAGAAGGCGAATATTTATCGTTTGATGTTGAATACAATACAGATGTGTATGAAAAAGAAATGGTGATGCAAATAATGAGGCATTTCAAGCAATTACTTCATACAGTTGTATCAAATCCAGAAAAACCTATTGAAGCTGTTGAACTACTATCAGCGGTTGAAAAGAAAGAGTTAATACAAACGCTCAATGATACAGAAGTTACGCTCTCAAAACAGGAAACGATTCTTGATTTATTTCAAAATCAAGTAGTGAAAAGTTCAGAAAAAATTGCAATCGTTTCTGAAGAACAAAAATATACATATGTGCAACTTGACCAATTATCCAATCAAATAGCTGATTGTTTAATTAAGAATTACAACATAGGTTCAGGAGATATTGTTGCCATAAAAATGGAGCGAAACAAATGGATTTTACCTTGTATCCTTGCCATTGTAAAAACGGGTGCTGCGTATCTTCCGATAGATACATTAAGTATTCCAGAAAGAGAACAATTTATTTTAGATGATGCAAATGCAAAACTACTCATAACAACTTCCAACAATGTATTGGATGCTGCTATTTACAAAGGAACACAGTTTGTTGTAGATGCTGATTTTGATCCTACAGCATACGCATCAAAACCTGTAAATAATATTCAATCTGAAAATGATCCTGTATACATTATATATACATCAGGTTCTACCGGAAACCCTAAAGGAACACTAATTCAACATCACGCTTTATTGAATTATATAACTTGGGGTAAAAAATATTATTTAGAAACGCTAGAAGAAATTTCTTTTGGTCTATTTACTTCAATTGCTTTCGATTTAACAGTTACAAGCTTATTTCTACCATTAGTATCAGGCGGAACATTAACAACCTATTCATCTAAAGATATTTCTTTTGTTCTTAAAGATTATATTGATAAAGGCATTTCATGCATTAAGCTAACACCAGCGCATATTACTCTTTTAGATAGTTTAGAACTAAAAAGTGATGCATTAAAAATTGCAATTGTCGGAGGAGATGCACTACATCGAAATCATGTAGATATTCTGAGAAGTATCAATCCTAAGATCAAAATTTATAACGAATACGGACCAACGGAAGCAACAGTTGGCTGTATTGTACACGAAGTGAAGGCGGAAGAACTCATCGTAATTGGCAAACCTATTGATAATACTCAGGTTTACATTATAAACGAGCACGATCAATTACAACCAAAAGGTGTTATTGGCGAATTATGCATAGCTGGTAAAGGACTTTCTAAAGGATATATAAACCAACCTGAATTAACAAAAGAAAAATTTATTGAAAATCCATTCAAAGCTGGCGAACTATTATACAAAACTGGCGATATGGCAAAGAGGCTTCCAGATGGGAATATTCATTTTATTGGAAGAGTTGACGATCAGGTAAAAATTAGAGGACATCGTGTTGAAATTTCAGAAATAGAACAATACATTCTGCAAAAACCAACTATTAAAGATGTTGCTGTAATTGCTAAAAATACGGCAGCGGGTAAAGAGTTAGTAGCCTATATTACAACCAATGAAGAAGAAATAGAAAAAGTATCTGATCTTCACGTATTCTTGTCCAAAAGAGTACCTGATTATATGATTCCAGGTAAATTTATTTTACTTAACGAATTTCCATTGACAATTAACGGGAAAGTTGATAAAGAAAAACTTCAAGAAACAAATGGAAGAGCGCTTTCAAGTGAAGTTGTATACGAAGCACCAACAACTTTTGAAGAAAAATTAATGATGGAAATCCTTCAGGATATCTTCAAGGAAGACAAAATAAGTATCAATGATAACTTTTATCACATCGGTGGAGATTCTATCAAGTCTTTTCAAATCATAAACAAAATAAAGCAAAAAGGATACAGTCTAAAAGTAGAAGACATCTTAATGTATCCTATTATTAAGGAGCTTGCAGAACATGTTGTACTAAATACATACATTATTGATCAATCAGAAGTAATTGGCGACGTAAAATTAACACCAATTCAGTTGTACTTGTTCAATTCACCAACGATCAAAAATTATTCACACAACAACCAATCAGCAGTTTTAAAAAGTAAAGAACCCATACATTCTGAAAGTTTAGAAAAATGTGCACAAAAACTAGTAGCGCATCATGATGCTTTACGGATGACTTTTACACAGACTGAAAATGAATGGAAGCAATACAATACTCCTATAAATAACGATCTTACTTTTGTTACATTCCACGATTTATCTCAAGAAGAAGATAGTCTTAAAATGATGGGAGAATTAGCAAATGACATCCAGAAAAGTTTTGACCTTAGCAAAGGACCTTTATTCAAAATAGGACACTTTAGATTACAGGACGGAGATTATTTAGCATTGATAGTGCATCATTTAGTAATAGATGGAATATCCTGGAGAATTATTTTGGAAGATATTGCAAGTTTATACACCAATATTAAAAAAGAGGAAGAACTGTTATTGCCTTTAAAATCAGATTCCTATAAAAAATGGGCAAAAACATTGCATAGCTATTCACAAAGTGAAGTGCTGGAAAAAGAGCTTGTCTATTGGAGAGAAATGTGTAACCAAGAAATAAAAGGCATTCCAACAGATCGTCCAATTGAAAAAGAAACCCATAAACTTGATGGAACTGCACATTTTGTACTTGATAAAAAGACAACTACACTTTTAAAAACAGAAGTGCCTAGTATGTTCAATACTGAAATCAATGATGTATTGACAACCGCTTTTGGATTAGCCTTAAAAGACGTTTTCGATGTAGATAAATGTGTTATAAAAATGGAAACTCATGGAAGAGAACATATCGTAAAAGATATAGACGTTAGTAGAACTGTAGGTTGGTTTACATCTATATATCCTTTTGTATTAGACAATGCGTCTGAATCTTCAATTAAAAACTTATTAAAAATTAAAAAAGATTTTAGAGATGTTCCTAATAAAGGAATTGGATTCTGGATTGCAAAATATTTAAAACAAGCATCGCTAAAAGAATTGAAACCAACTGTTGAATTTAATTACTTAGGTGATTTTGGAGATTCTGTTGGAGCAGGAGAAGGTGTTTTTGAATACGCATCTGCATATATTGGAGAAAGCTCAGATGCAGGAATCAATAGTGATGTATTAATTTCTATATTAGGAATTGAGGCTATGGGAGAACTTACACTATCATATGCATATCCTACTTCGCTCTTTGATGAAGATACAATGAATGCTTTGATAAAGGCGTACGAAAAGAACTTGCGTGGCTTAATTGATGATATTCTTTCGTCAGAACCTTCTGATTATATAGAAAAAGCTGTTAAAAAAACACACTATCCTGTATCACATAACCAAAGATATTTAATGAATAACGCACAGTCTGTAGGAATGCTAGGTCCGTACTACTACCGTTTTGAGTCGGAAGACAAACTGCGCAAAACATTTCAAAAATTCATAGAACACTATCCAGTTTTAGCTATTAAGTATACGGAGTTGGATGGTGCTATTATTCAAACTCCTATTGCAGCAACAGAAGTAGACTTTGATGTACAAATTGTTAATTATTCAGATGAAGAAAAGGTTGAAGAAATCTCTAGAAATTATTTAACCGACCCATACAAAACTATTGATGGACAATTAATTCGCCTATTTGTTGGTATTAATGAAGATAATGGACAATCTTTTCTATTAGTTGGAATTCATCATTGTCTTACGGATCATCATACGAATACTATTATTGGGGAAAGTTTGACAAACTTTTTGTCAGACATAAAGATAATAGGTGATAAAACAACGAATGTAGATTTTGTAAACTGGCAACAAGAGTTTTTACAATCTGAAACAGGAAATGAATACAGAAAATATTGGAAAAATTTATTGGGAAGTATTACATATCCAACATTAAAAATGTTAAATAGTAAAAATAACACTGGTGATGTATCGGAAATTTTTTACATTGAAAATGATTTACTTTCAAAATTGAATGATATTCATTTAAAAACCAACCTTCCAATAACAGGAGTTTTAATGGCAATCCATAAAAAAATGATGCAAGATATATTTCATGTTGATAGTGGAATACAAATAACCATTGCTAATGGAAGAGAGCAACAAGATGAGAACTTTGACTTTGCTCAAAATCTTGGCGTTATGCATAATCTGTTACCACTTCCTTACACGGAGATCGAATCAGAAGCATATGAAGCTTTTATTAGAAAGGGATATACTGAGTATATAAAAGCTAGAGCGTATCAACAAATTCCATACAATATGATAAAAAATGATTTCAATGCTGAAAAGGGAATAGATCTTGATTCACACACAAAAGGAATATTCAGTTTTAGATATGTAAATAATACAAATTCAGAACAAGAAGAACGAAAAGATCATACAAGAACTACTCCTTTCGAAATGGATAGTAGAATTAATATGACATGTGTGTCTTCAAAAAATAGTATTGAAATAGAATTAGTATACCCAAAAAGCCTAGCGGTAGAAAATAAAGTAGAAAGGTATAGACCTTACTTTATAAATATATTAGAATTATTTACAGAAAACCTATAAAATGTTTACGTTATGACAATAATTAAAATCAGTAAAAAAAACCTAATATTGGTGATTGCAGTATTGCTCCCATATTTAATACTATCTCAAGTGCAACTAAAAGGAACCGTTAAAGTAAATTCAGAAAACACACCACATGCTACTGTGTATCTAGTCGATGCCAATGATAAAGTAGTCGCAGGAACAGTAACCGATGACCGTGGGTATTTGAACATTTGGACCTACAAAGGTTCTTATACAGCTGTGATTAAATATTTAGGCTGTGAAGAATGGTCTAAAAAAGTTTCGCTCAAAAATGACGTACACTTAGGGAACGTTGAATTAGAAGAAAAGCAAAATGCAGCGAGCAGTAAAAAATTTATCAAGAAGCATGACAACTATTACGAACTCTTAGTAAATGCAAACAAAGCGTTCAATGAAAGTTCTCTTTTTGATGTATTACCTGAAGCACCAGGTGTTGCGGTTGTAAAAGACAACATCTTCATTGTAGGGAAAGAAAAGGCGGAAATTATGATAAATAATACCTTGGTTACATATTCTGGTAAAGAATTAATCAAATATCTCAAAAGCATTTCTGCTTCCAAGGTAGAAAATATCGAAGTGTATTTAAAATCAGCTTCACAATACAATATCCCAGATAAGGATGGACTCATAAAAATCAAAATAAATATATAAACAACCAATTCATGAAAAAAAGTTTGTCAAAAATTAATAAAAAAATGTGCATTTTAGCTTTGCTAATAGTTCCATGTTTGGTAATGGCACAAGTTCAAATCACAGGGAAAGTAACAAGTGAAAAAGAATCCATTTCTTTTGCAAATGTTGTTTTAACTGGTGAAAATGATAAAATTATCGGAGGCGCTATAACTGATGAAAATGGGGCTTTTGTTATAAAAACAAATAAGGGCACTTATAAAATAACAGTAAGTTTTATTGGATATACAAATTGGGAAAAAAGCATTGTCGTTGAAGCAGACTTAGACCTTGGAACTATCGTATTAACGGAAAATCCGGAGAGTTTAGGACAAGTTTTTCTTGAAGGAAGAAAAAACTTAATCATTCAAAAAACGGATCGCCTTGTATTCAATGTAGAAAACAATCCTGGTCTTGTTGGTGCAGATGCTTTAGATGCACTTAGAGTAGCTCCAGGTTTAACAATTCAAAACAATAGTGTTGGAATGATTGGAAAAGGAGCTACCGGAGTCATGGTAGATGGACGCCTTTTACCAATAAGTGGAGAAGACTTGGTAAACTTTCTAAGTTCTATTTCTGCAGATGATATAAAAAGTATTGAAATCATTACTAATCCGCCTGCAAAATATGAAGCAGAAGGAAATAGTGGATTAATCAATATTATTTATAAAAAAGGAGTTAGAAATTCATGGAAAAATACCACAACCGCAGCGTATAATCAAAATGAGTTTAGTTACTTTACACTTAGAAACAATTTCTCATACAATAAAAATAAATTCAAGTTATCTGTAAACTTAAACGGAAACACAGGATTTACAAGAGGAATAGAACAAACTGATATTTTCTATCCAAGCGGCACATGGAAAACAGACTTGAGAGGTAAAAGTGAACGAAAAGACTATTCTGGTAGAATTTTACTCGACTATGATATTACTGAGAATACGACAATTGGAATGCAATTTCTTGGAAATGTAGACAAAGGAGGAACAGATGATAGAGCTAGTACACGAATTTTTGATCCTTCAGATGAATTGCAAACATTGTTGTTAAACACAGGAAGAAGTCAGCCAGACGATAACAATAATCTATATAACGTACACTTAGTTTCAAAACTGGATACTTTAGGAAGAGAACTATCAATAGACTTAGATTATTTTGATTTAAATTCTGAATTTAATAGAAACTTTATCACAGAAACATTCTCACCATCTAATCAATTTATTGCATTAAATCAGTCCGCATTAAACATCTCAAATCAAAATGTAGACAATTATAGTGTAAAAGTAGATTTTGAACATCCGTTAAAAGCTGTAAAACTATCCTATGGTACTAAATTTAGTTTCATTAGAAACTCAAGTGATGTACAATTTTTTGACACATTAAGCGGAGATCCTGTATTTGATCCAGCATTATCGAATGAATTTGAATACGAAGAAAATATTCAAGCGGCATATATAAATGCTACAAAATCATTCAATGACAAATGGGAAGCTCAAGTAGGCTTGCGTGTAGAAAATACGAATACCGAAGGATTTTCAAGAACCTTAAATCAAACGACTACGAATGATTATTTTAAATTATTTCCAACGATTTATATTTCGTATCGAAAAAATGACAATCACCAATTTGTGATTAATTATGGTAAAAGAATTAGCAGACCGAGTTTTAGAGATTTAAACCCTTTCCGTTTCTATGTAAATAGTAATAACTTTTCAGAAGGAAATCCTTTTTTACAACCTTCTTTTAGTGATAATTATGACTTTACATATACCTACAAAAGTAACTTAAGAACAAATTTTTTCTTAAACAGAACTACCAACGGATTTGGAACAATTTTTACACCAATAGCAGATATCACTACACAAGTAGTTAGCAGACAAAACTACTTTGAAGATTATAACTTTGGACTTGGACAATCATACGGATACAAAGGATTATCATGGTTGCAAAACAATAATTTAGTCTATTTATTAGGTTCGAAAACTGAATTTTATGATGACATTATTACTGCAAAAGAAATGAATGGGTTCAGACTTTATGTATCATCATACAATACAATCTCTTTTGGGAAATCATCAAAATTTCAAGTAAATTATTGGTATAGTACATCTTATAAAACGAATCTTTTTGACTTTGGAGAAACATATAGTTTAAGCTTTGGCTACAAACAAGATTTCCTAGAAAAAGCACTTCAACTATCAGTACTTATAAATGATGTTTTTGATACTGCAAGTCAGAATAATTTAGTTTCAAAAGTAAATGGAATTAAACAAAACTATACACAAAACTATAGTAACAGATATTTCAGATTGTCATTAACATATAGTTTTGGTAATAAGAAAATCAACGTGGATCAGAGAGGATTTGGTAATGATGAAGAACGAAGAAGAGCAGGAGCCAACTAAACATGAGAACTGAACATAAAGTACAACTATTTCTGCTCCATTTTGCGGGTGGAAGTAGTTACTCCTATGATTTTCTTAGAGCCTACATGGATGATAATTTTGAATTTATTCCATTAGAAATTCCTGGGAGAGGAAAAAGATTTCACGAATCTTTATTAGCAACCAAAGCAGCAGCAATAGAAGATTATACCAAACAAATAAAAAAACTCAGAAATCATCGAAAACCGTATTTAATTTTTGGGCACAGTATGGGAGCTACCTTGGCACTCTCTATTGCGTATGAAATGGAAAAAATTAATGACATTGCTCTGTCTATAATTGTTTCCGGAAATCCTGGTCCTGGAATAAAAGAACCTGAAGATCCTGATAATAAGGGTCCTAGATATTTAATGAATGATGCTGATTTTAAAGCTGAATTGGAAATTCTTGGAGGCATACCTGAAGAAATACTGAATAGTGATGAATTATATGATTTCTTTGAGCCTATAATGAGAGCCGACTTTGCAATTTTAGAAAAAGAAAGCGATTATTCTGAGGAAGAAATAAAACTTAGATCTTCAATTTATGCACTCATGGGTTCTGAAGAAGAACGCTGCGAACACATTGAAAACTGGAAAAAATTCACCAAGGGAACATTTGAATCTAATCTCCTAGAAGGAAATCACTTTTTTATACACGGTCATCCCGAAAAACTTTCTACTATTATTTTAAACAGTTATAAAGATAACTTTTAAAATTAAGAACTTCTTTTTAGAGTACATTCTCGTATCATATTTATTAATCTAACTTATCAATTATGGATTTAACAGACAAATTAATCGTTGAGTATCCAAAAAACATATATTCAGTTAAAGAAAACGAAGTATATATACTAAAATTCAAAACCACCATTCACGTGGTGGATGAGCGAACTCCTTTGACAATTAATCAAATTAAATTATCGGAAAAATCATCTATGAAATTTCGATACTTACTTGGAAGTTTTAATTTTTTATATCAAAAAAGTCGAGAAAAAATCAAGAATGAAAAAATGCGACATTACGTATTCTTCAATGTTTCAGAAGTATTAATGAAATTAGTCATTAGTCTTGAAGAAACTACAAACCAAAAACAAATTGAACAAGTTATCCAGCAAATGGATGTAGAGCGATTAAAAATTAAAGAAATTCTACGCTAAACAATTTTTTGTTTCTTTGAAACAACCTTTATTCCTAAACACTATTATTTTAAAACAAAAAACTATATTATGATACGATTAAAAATTAAAAATATCGTTTATATAATTTTATATGCATTACCCAACACAATTTTAAGTTTTGGTATTGTATATATTATTAACAATGTCCTTTCTGGAAATCAGGCATTTTTAGGAGACCATATGGGAATTGTTTTTTTAGCGTTAATTGGGTATACATATCTTCTAAATATTGTTTTTCAGAAATGGCTAAATAAGTTTGCTTTTGATGTCTTATACGATAATGAAAAGAAAATATTCAATCAAATTTTAAGTGCGCCAATGCGAAGTTTGGAACGTTTTGGTTCAAAACGATTTTTAACAGCGGTTGAAGATTTAAGAACATTTTCTCAGTTGCCATATACCGTTACACATACGGTAAACTCAGTGCTAATGCTAGTACTTTGTTTAGTGTATATGTTTTCCTTATCATCAATATCTGCATTAATTGTTATAGGTTTGATTGCTATAGTCGCTGCCTGTTACTTTGTCGTCATAAACTCCATGTCTAGTCAGGTGTCAACATTAAGGGAATACAACGAAGATTACTATCAATATGTTGGAGATGTAATTGATGGTTTCCAAGAATTAAAACTAAGTTTCTTCAGAAGAACTAATCTAATGAACAAATTCTTAGTGCCAAATAGGGACTTAGCTAAAAAACTAGATTTCAAAATAAGTTATATATTTTTATCTGTAAACCTTATCAGTCAATATGGATTATATGTCGTAATCGCTGTAATTCTATTTGTATTACCAGGAATGGGAATATTGCCTCGCGCTGATGTAATTTCGTATGTGGTAATTATTATGTTTGTTTCAGGACCCATAAATAACTTGATCAATCTACAACAAATGTACACGAGATTTATAGTTGCAAATTCACGAATCAATCGTTTTTTGAATGATTTCAAACTGCTAGCTAATGATGTCAATTTGGAAGTTACAGAATCGTTGGAGTTTGAATCGTTGGTTTTTAAAGATGTTTACTTTTACTATGATGAAGAAAACAAAGAATCTTTTGCATTAGGTCCGATAAATCTGGAAATTAAAAAAGGAGAAACAATCTTTATTGTTGGAGGAAACGGTTCAGGAAAAAGCACATTCATCAATGCACTAACTGGAATTTATGATCCATCTATGGGTGAAATTGCCTTAAACGGAAAAACCGAAAATATAAAAGGTGACTTGCAAAATATAATTTCTTCTGTATTTACACAAAACCATATCTTTTCTAACAATTACGATAACTACAAAATTGAGGGTAATACATTTTACAATGAATGGTTAGAAATAATGAAATTAAAAGAAGTTGTAGCTGATGACAAAGAAGAATCAGCAAGAAGAGGCTTCTCAAAAGGTCAAAGTAAACGTATGTCGCTAATATTTGCGTTACTAGAAGAAAAACCAATTATCGTATTGGACGAATGGGCAGCAGATCAAGATCCACAATTTAGAAAATATTTCTACGAAGAATTAATTCCAAAATTACAAGAAATGGGCAAAACAATTATCGCTGTAACACATGATGATGCCTATTTCCACAATGCCAATCGTATTATCAAATTTGATTACGGACAAATTGTAAGAGACGTTCCTGTAATCAGTAGACAAGAATTGACAGAAAGTTTATGGCAATAAAATAACAGCCAAAAATACATGTATCTTTTTTTGGATTGAGGAATTAACTCTTCTCAATGCTACTATCTTAACTATTATACAAACTCTATGAAACTTACGTTGCCACAACAAGACGTTTACTTTGAGCAATTGTTATATCCTGATGAGCCTATTTATAACATTGGCGCTAAAATCCCAATTGAAGGAATCATTGATGCAAAAATATTCAATCAAGCTTACAAAAAACTAATAGATCAGCATGATGCATACAGAAGTATTGTAATCAATGACATACAAAATCCGCGAATAGAAATACTTGCAGATCACAACTCTGATTTAGGTTTCTTAGATTTTTCTATGGAAAGTAATCCTGATGAAAAAGCAAATCAGTATATGCAAACTATGTTTGGGAAAGCGTTTAATTTTGACGCTAAAAGCCTATTGCATACGTTCATTTTGGTCAAAGTTCATGATACATTTCACTATCTATTTTCTATGTATCATCATATCATTACTGACGGATGGGGAACTTCGGTAATGTTTCAACGCTTAGTACAAAACTATAATGAACTCAGTGAACACGGAAAAGTAATTTCTGAATATCCGTACAGTTATGAAACATTTGTAGAAGATGATGAACTGTATGCAAAATCAGAAGATTATCAAAAAGACAAAGCATATTGGTTAACTAAATTTGAAAACTTACCAGCACCTTTATTCAAAAGAATAGACGAAACCATATACAGTAATAAAAGTAAGCGTAAAACCATTCACATAGAACGATCGGTATACGATAAACTTACCGAAATTGCTAAAGCTAATAGAGCTTCTACGTTTCACATTATACTAGCAACGTTATATTTATATTTCGCAAGAAAACATCAAAATAATGACATTTCTATTGGACTTCCTGTACTAAACAGAGGAAAATCAATATTCAAGAAAACGGTTGGACTTTTCATGGGAATTTCCGCATTGCGAATTCCGCTAGATTTTGATGCCTCTTTTGAAGAATTAATCCAAACCATACGACAACAATTACGTCAAGACTATCGCCATCAGCGTTTTCCCTTAGGGAAACTAATTCAAGAAAAAGGAGTTTTCAAAGAAAGAGAACAACTATTTAACATTACGCTTTCCTATGAAAAGCAAGATTATGCAGATCATTTTGCAAATACCAAAACGAAGGTAATTCCGCTAACACATCAATCAGAACGTGTTGCTTTGGCAATCTATATTAGAGAATTTGATGTTTCAGAAAGTGTTACCATTGATTTTGATTACAATACCAATTATTTTGAAGCGGAAGCTATAAGTCAAGCGGTAATGCATTTTGAAGAATTACTTCAAAGTATTATTAAAAATCCTTCTCAAAAATTATCAGACTATTCATATATAACGAATACTGAACAGCAACAATTAATACATACGTTTAATGAAACTGAAACTCCTTTGCCTAAAAAAGCTACGGTACTTTCAGCATTTAATGAAGTCGCTAAAAAATATTCCACTAAAATAGCAATTCAAGATTTTGAAAAACAATACACATACGCAGAAGTAGATCGTATTTCAAAAGCAATAGCATTAGAAATACAAGATCGCTTCAGCGGAAAAGATACAGCACCAATTGCAGTGCTAATGGAACGTTCGGCAGATTTAGTCTTAACATTACTAGGAATATTAAAATCCGGACATTCCTATATTCCTTTAGATCCTAGCTTTCCAAAAGAACGACTCAACTACATTACAAAACATAGCAATGTAAATTGTGTTGTTGGAAATAAGGATTTAAAACATTTAATAAATTCAGACGTAGTTTTTATTGATGTTGAAAAGTTAATTCATTCCAAAAAACATTCAGATCAAGAATTAAAAGAAGTCACATCAGAAGCTTCTGCTTATATTATTTACACCTCAGGATCAACTGGAAATCCAAAAGGTGTTGAAATAGGACATGAAGCATTAATTAACTTTTTACAAAGTATAAAAAATCATCCTGGCGTAGAAAATCATGATATTCTCTACTCTGTAACGACGCAATCATTTGATATTTCTATTTTAGAATTTTTCACACCTCTAATTGTTGGAGCAACATTATACGTAGTAGCAAATAAAACGTTAGACGATCCTTTAGTCATAATTGATGAAATACAAAAAGTACAACCTACAATAATGCAAGGAACACCAAGTTTCTATCAAATGTTGTACAATGTAGGTTGGAAAGGTGATCAACAATTAAAAATATTATGTGGTGGCGATTTGTTAAGTGAATCATTAGCGCAAAAATTATTGGACACTTCGTATAAAGTTTGGAATATGTACGGACCAACGGAAACGACAATTTGGTCTAGTATCAAACCAATTCTTTCTGCTAAAGATGCTTCAAACATTGGAAAACCAATACAAAATACTTCTTTCTATATTTTAGATGATTACATGCAATTACTTCCTGTAAACACTCCTGGAAAAATATACATTGGAGGAAAAGGCTTGGCAAAAGGATATTTCAAAGATGAATATTTAACAAGTCAAAAGTTTATCAAAAATCCTTTCAAACCTGAAGAAATCATATATGATACAAGTGATTTAGGAAAATGGACAATAGATGGAGAAATTGAATTCTTAGGACGAAATGACAATCAAGTAAAAATTAGAGGTTATCGTATTGAATTAGGAGATATAGAAACGCAATTAAACGAAATAAAAAATATAAAATCGTCGGTTGTAATTGCAAAAAAGCGCAAAGATCATGAAGTATTTTTGGTTGCATATTTAATCTCAGAAAAAGAAGGTTTTGACTATGAAGAAGTAATCAAACACTTGCGAAGCAAACTCCCTGAGTATATGATTCCATATACGCTAATTGCTATTGATGAATTTCCGCTAACACCAAACAAAAAAGTTGACAGAAAACAATTAGCACAATTAGAAACCATACAAAATAGGGCAGAAGAAGTAGTAGTACTTCCAACAAGCAAACAAGAAAAAGAATTATATAAATTCTATAAAAAAGTACTCGAAAGAGATGATGATTTCAGTATCTCTACAAGTTTCTTTGCTTTAGGCGGACATTCTTTAAATGCTGTAAGACTTATAGGTTTAATCGAAAAGAAATACCAACAACGACTTTCGTTAAAAGATATATTTAACTATCCTGATATTAGCTCGTTGGTTAATTATTTACAAAACAAATCAACTAGCACGCTACAAGCAATTACACCTGTAAAACCTCAAGAATATTATCCGATAACATTTCCGCAATACATGATTTGGTTGGCGTCGCTTCAATCAGAAAAATCGATTGCTTACAATATGTCTGGTGTATATACTATTGAAGGTGAAATGAGCAAAGAATTGTTAGAAAGAGCATTTCTTGGAATCATCCAGAAATATGAAATCTTCCGAACTAATTTCATCGAAGTAAACGGAAATCCATACCAAAAAATCAACTCTACAACAGAAGTAAATTTTTCGGTTGATGAGATGTATACAACTTCAGATAAATATGATGATGCTGTAAAAGAATATACAAACAAAGAATTTCAGCTTGAACATGATATGCTCATCCGAGTTGCGTTATTTCATACAGAAAACCAAAACTGCACCTTAGTATTTACAACACATCACGTAATGATGGACGGTTGGTCTTTAGAAATCATAGTAAAAGAAATCACCTCGCGTTACAGTGCTTTGGCAACACAAAAATCTCTTACAGAAGAAAAACTCGACTTTCAATATAAAGACTTTGTCGTATGGCAAAATAATATTGAACAACAAAACGAAGCAAGCAATCGAGAATTTTGGACAAACTATTTACAAAAACACCAATGGAAAACTTTAATTCCCTACGATTATAGTGTTTCAGAAGAAAAATACACGGGAAGTTTTCACATATTTCATTGGCCGAAGAAATTCATGGATGATTTAAATGAAATTGCAGTTCAAAACAACGTAACACTTCATACCTTACTCATGACTTCTTTTCATGTATTACTTCACAAGTTATATGGAATAGATGATATATGTGTCGGAACCATAAATTCGGGACGTACTTTTTCAGGCTTGGAAAATCAAGTTGGAATGTTTGTAAAAACATTACCGTTGCGAAGTAGCGTAACATCCAATGATTCCTTTCTCGCACTTATGAAAAACATGCATGAAAATTTACTAACGGTAGATGAGCATCAAGATATTACAGAAGATGTATTGAATACATTGCGTTTTGAAGCGATTCTAGTATTACAAAACCAAACATTTAATTATGGAAAATTTGACCTCACAGAAGATGTTGCTTTGCACATGAGTCCTGTAATTACAAAATACAATAGACTTCCTTTACTAATTGATTTTTCTGTAAAAGGAGAACATCTCAGAGGATCTATTCTTTATGATACCACAAAATATGAAGAAGAAACTATGAATTTCTTTACCGTAAAATATGAAAAATTTTTACAACAAATCTTATCAGACATAACAACTCCAATACATGCTATTGACATTGATTTCGCTTTCGAAAAAGAAGAAACAATTTCCATAGATTTTAATTTTTAACACTCACTAAACTAGCCACATATAATGAATTTCAAAATGACACGAACAACTATCATACTAAAGCTATTTATTTTTGCCATTGTCTTTAGCGGATGGTCTCAAAATGTATCCTTGGATAAAGCAGATTCCTTTTTTCCATATGCAGATATACTAAATGAAGACACAATTACTTGGCATTACTTATCCGTTCCAGAAAACTGGGAAAAACCAGAAAGTAATACCATAAAAATTGCCGTTTCGGTACTAAAAAACAAGGCAAATTTAGAAAATGCGCCAGCAGTTGTATTCATACAAGGTGGTCCAGGAGCTAGTGGCGTACAAAATATTGGTTCATGGGTAAATCATGTATTGCGTGAAAACAATGACATTGTCCTATTTGATATCAGAGGAACAGGATATTCAGAACCACGACTTTGTCCTGATCTTGGAGCAGAATTTTTAACCATTCTTGCAAAAAATCAATCACCTGAAAAAGACGAAGAAGACAAAACAAATGTAGCATTCTCTTGCAAACAAGAACTAATCAAAAATGGAGTAGATACAGATGCGTATCACAGTTTATCGGTAGCGAAAGATTTAAATGCATTACGATCAAAGCTTGGATATTCCAAATGGATAGTTTATGGCGCTTCTTACGGAACGTATATGGCGCAAGTCTATGCGAGTTACTATCCAAATGATGTACAATCGCTCATCTTAGATTCTTCCATCGCAGATATTTCAGACTATTACACTGAAAATACAAGCAATTACATGACAAGCCTTGGTAAAGTGTTCAACGCTTGTAAAAATGATGCAGACTGTAATGCAGAATTTCCAAATTTAGAAGAAGACTATTATGCAGTGATTGCAGATTTAACAGACAATCCAATTACGGTTTCTGTTAGTAAAAATATTGTAGAATCGGAAGAATTTACATTCAATGCGGAAGATTTTAAAATTGCAATTCAACAAACACTTTACAACAAACAATTTATTGAAATAATGCCATTGCTTATTTCTCAATTTAAAGAGAGAAACAAAGATGCATTAGGAACTTTAGTAGCTTCTTTTTCTAGTTTGCTTGGCTTAGATTATGGAGTATATTACTGTGTAAGTTGTAATGAAGCTTTGCCAAACAATGATATACAAGTATTTGAATCGAATGCTGCCCAATACGGAAAACTAAAAGGCGGACTTTCTTTTTATAAATCGGACTTTAAAGTTTGTGAAAAATGGAATCTTAGCAAACCAGATTCTTTAGCACAAAATTACGACTTAAGTGGATTGGCAAATGTTGACTTTCCTGTAATAGTAATCTCTGGTGAATATGATCCAATTACGCCTTTGACAAATGGTGAAAAAGTAGCGAAAAAATTCAAAAATGCATACGCGGTAACTGGATATACATACGGACATGTTCCAGGGTTTACATTCATAGGAAATGAAGTGATCGGCGCTTTTACAAAAAATCCTTCGCAGCAACCTGATGCAGAAGCTTTTAAACAAGCAGCAAAAATGCAATTGGTGAGTAACGTTACGGTAAATCCAGGCGTATCAAATATGGGGAATAGTATTGGTCAAATGGATCCTCTATTTCTTGCTCCGCTAGCGATAGCATTTCTTATCATGATAGCTTACATATTTATATACTCATTCAATTTAGTTCGAAAAAAATATCAAGGAGTATCCAATAAAATTATACGTATAATCACCATAATTACTTCCATTATAGGATTGGTAACCATTACAGGACTCGTACTCGCACTTTTAGAAGTAATGAATAAAAACTTCTTCATTTTAGCTTTTGGACTTCCTGAAAACTTCAATTATTTATTCACGCTTACGATAGTTTTTACTGCACTTACCTTAATTTCATTGGTATTCTTTATTGTGAGAATCAAAAAAATATCAGATAGAAGTATCATGTTATCAGTATTATTTTCTCATATGCTGTTAATTACATACATGTTTCATTGGGGAATTATTTCATTGTAATTGTGTAATTAAATCAACAAAAAATGAAAAATACCATCTTATTTGATACGTATAATGCATTTATAGAAAAGCAGGAAGCGGCTATTCCTCACATAATAGACAACGATAGTGAAGCAATTCACTGGTTTTTTAGAGGATTTAAATACCCTATTTCTTCATGGCCAGTAATTATAAACAAAGAACTTACAAAAGATCTTGAAGAAATAAGTACATTCATTCCAAGGGTTTTGCAAAAAGTTCCATCATTATACTTCAATAATGAAATAGATAAAATTGCTGACTTTTATTTTAAAGGGAATAAAAATACCGCAAAATTCTCCTTAATGTGTCATGAAAAAAATGTAGACGTAAGTTGTCGTTTAGACTTAACATATACTGAAGATGGTTTTAAAGTATTAGAAGTAAACATGGGTTCATCAATTGGAGGAATGGAGTTTCAAAACTTTGAACCAATTATCAGAGAATTGCATCCAGAACTTACAAAATCTTCTAATAATAATACATATGAGTCAAAAAAAACACAAAGCATCTATGTAAATTTCTTAGTGAATAAAGTCCTAGAATATGTATCTGGAAATCCAGAAGAAATCAACATTTTTTTAGTCAGTGAAGCACATCAAGATGCAAATCTAAAAGAAACAATTCGCGGATTTTACAATGAATTACTCATAAATGAACTCAATAAAAGAAACCTAAAAGGCACGGTTTATTTAGATAGTATTTCAAAGCTAAAGTTTACAAACAAACAATTATCCTATAATGATAAAAGTGTTCAAGCTGTTTTAATTTTAGACTTTGCATTAAACAATATCACACCTGATGTTTTCAAAGCACTAATTACTAACAAAATATATTTCCCCGATCATTTGGGAACTATGTTTCTGAGAGACAAAAGAAACTTGGCATTGCTAAGACGATTAGCCATTGAAAAGAAATTTGAAGCTTCTGAAAACGAAAAAATTCTAAAATGCATTCCTTGGACAGAAATCGTAGCAGATGTAGAACTTAACTATGAAGGAGAAATCCAGAATATGATTACACTATTACGAGCGCGCAAAAACGAATTTGTAATTAAAATATCTGATGGTTTACAAGGAAATGATGTTTTTGTTGGAAAATTTTTAACCGCACACGAATGGGAAAAAGCCATCATACATAGTTTGGAAACTAAAACATACATCGCTCAAAAATTTAGCGATTCAATTGATTTATATGCTCCAAATAATGACAACCAATGGATTCCACACAAACTAGTTTGGGGAGCTTTTGGTTTTGGAGAAACCTATGGAGGCGCTTGGGTTCGTATGTCTGCCAATAAAAATGACTCAGGAATTATTAACTCAGCAACTGGTGCAATAGAAGCAATTGTTTACGAATACAATACCTAGTGTAATGGAAAGCAACAATAACATTAGTTTTTTAAAACACAATTAAAAAAATGGAAAACACAATACTTTCTGATAAATTCAGTAATTTCAAAAATGAATCAGTAAAGGACTTTCCTGTTTGGATAAATACTCAAGCAAAAGAAGTACCTGAAATATTTAAAAAATATGCGTATCCAATAAACTCATGGCCAGTAATCATTAACAAAGATGTTGCAGCAATGTTAGAGAAACTTTGTGTACAATTACCTAAATTATTACATCAAATTCCTAAACTATATTTTAATAATGATCAGAAAAAAATTGCAGACTATTACTTTTCTGGAAATGCTATGGTAAGTCAATTTGCAATGATATGTCACGAAAAAAATATTGAATCAGGATGCCGATTAGACTTAACATTATCAAAAAAAGGATTTCAAGTACTTGAAATAAATGTAGGTTCGTCAATAGGTGGTTGGCAAGTGCAAAGTTTTGAATCGATTATTAGAAAATTACACCCAGAACTTTCAAATCAAGAAACTCGTAGAAATTATCATTCTGAAAACTCACAAAAATATTACATCAAGTTTTTAGTAGACAAAGTACTTCAACATGTTAAAATTCAAGGAGATGAAGTCAATATTTTCGTGAAAATGGGAAATATAGAAGACAAACAAGTGGAAGCTATAAATCTGGCATTTTTTGATGAAATGCTTAAAAAAGAATTTTCAAAGAGAGGATTACGAGGAGAAGCATTCACTGGAAAACTCAAAGACCTAAAATTAAATCAAGGAAAAATATACCTTGAAAATACAAACATACACGGCATCATTATTCTAAACTTAGAAGGTGAAGAAATTCCACTTGATGTTTTTAGATCGTTCATTTTAGATAATGTGTACCTTCCTGATCATATTGCTAGTGGAATGTATGGAGACAAAAGAAACTTAGGATTACTTCGAGAATTAGCCGAACAAGGTAAATTTTCAACAGAAGATAATCAATTAATACTTCAATCAATTCCTTGGACAGCAAACATAACTGATCGTGAAGTTTTATACAATCAGGAAAAAATTTCAATGCTCAATTTATTAAGAACAAAAAAAGATGAACTAGTCATAAAAGCGGCACAAGGATTTCAAGGAAAAGATGTTTTTATTGGTAAATTCTCTTCTAGCACTGAATGGGAAGAAGCAATTGAAACTGCAATAAAAAATGGACATTTTATAGCGCAAGAATTTAGTGATTCACTTGACTTTTTTGCGCCTAACAAACAACATGATTGGACACCACATAAATTAATTTGGGGCGCATTTGGTTTTGGAGAAACCTATGGAGGTGTTTGGGTACGAATGTCTGAAGTAGCAACTGATGTTGGAGTCATCAATTCAGCTACAGGAGCAGTAGAAGCAATAGTTTATGAATGTGTTTCTTAAAAATAAAAAATGACACACATATACTACACATACATATCAAAAGAAAATCATGACAAATTATTGCAAACATATTTATCAGATTTCTCTGAAAATTTCCAAGAGCGAATATTAAAATACAGACGATGGGAAGATGCTCAATTATCCTTACTAGGACGATTACTATTGCAGCATGGATTAAAAACCATCAATCAAGTTCACATTGAAGAACTCTTAGAATATTCAGCTTATGGTAAGCCGAGGCTAAAAGATCAAAAAATAAAATTCAATATATCGCATTCAGGTAATATTGTCATTTGTGTACTTACTGACACTTCTGAAGTAGGTATTGATATTGAAAAAATGCACACTGTCAATATTGAAGATTTTAAAACACAAATGACAGCAAATGAATGGCAAGGTATTGAGACAACAACAAATAAAACGGAAGCCTTTTTTAAATACTGGACTCAAAAAGAAGCTGTAGTAAAAGCGAACGGAAAAGGATTCTCTATTGCTCTAAATTCATTTGAAATCAAGGAAGACCAAGTTGATATTAATGGAGAAAACTTTTTTTTAAAGGAAATCACTTTGGATACAGCTTACAAATGTTACATTGCATTTAAGGATGAAATAGATAATGAATTAGAGCTTCCAAAAGAAATAGAAATTCAATTATAAAAAATAATATTTTTTTCAGAATGGTCAACTAATATTCAATTATTCAGTACTTACGAATTACTTTTTTCATTAAAACTTCTATTACCAAATAGAGGTTTTTTTTTATGTAATAAATTGAAAATTAAATAGTTAAATTACTATTAAATCAGGTCATTGTCACAGCGGAAGCAATTCAATATAGAAGTTTGGACAGCGAAGGTTGATTGGGATAAACTTTTAATTTGGGCGTAACCTTCGCGAAAAACTCAGGTCGGGCTTTTGCGAGTCGCTTTTTAAAATGAAAACTTCGCTAACCTCAGTTTTCATTTTAAAAGAGCTCCAACAATCGCTCTATCCCTTACGCGAATTGTAACATGCTAGTAAAGTAATTTCACTCATTTCACCAATGCATTCATCACAAAACAGTTAATTTCGTAACAAATCATACATGAATTACCATAAATAAAGAAAACAATTTTGTAACTTCAAATCACTATTTTAATAAAAATGTGATAATGACTAAAATAGCATACTACTTTCAGAAAAAACATCAACTCATTGATAACCAGTCATATTATCTAAAACTTTCCGTTATTATCGGAATTGTGCTAACGATTTTTGTCTACACATTTGATCCGTATGACAATTACTTAGCCATTCCAAAATATGAACTTCCTGTAAAAATCATCCAACTTGGATACGGAATCAACACAGCCTTAGTTATTTACGCATTATATTGGTTGTTCTTTCACAAACTAAAATCTACCAACAAAAAGCGTACTTGGAAAACATATCATCATTGGTTACTACTCGTTGCAATAATGAGTGTTGCAGGATTCTTCGGAACAATTTACCATCGTTTTATGATGGACGTTGGCGAAGTAGCAACCAGTTATTATCTGTTTGTCACCATTCCAAGGTCGATCATGATTAGTGTTCCATTATTCATCATCAGCATATTATTAGATCAATTATATACAAACAAAACGTCTCTTGAAGTTGTTAAAGCAAGTCTGCAAACGATTCATACAGAAGAAAAAATACAATCAGACGAGAAAATCATTCTAAAATCTCCTGTGGTCAATCAATGTATTGAAATAATTCCATCACAAATAGGCTATATAAAAGCATCCGGAAACTATGTAGAAATTTATAGTATTGAAGACAAAAAACCACAACTCTTAAGAGCTTCCTTACATTTCATAGCTGAACGTTTAGCAACATACGATTTCATCATAAAATGTCATCGACAATACTACGTAAACATTCATAAAATAAAAGCGCGCAAAGGAAATTCACAACGTATATTATTAACCTTAAATGGTATGAAAGAGCAAGTTCCTGTCAGCAAAAGTTACACAAAAACAGTACTTCCGTATCTAAAATAAACGATAAACACATACTTCTTCATTCGTCACAAAACAACTTCATTCATCACATTTATTTTCAAACACTTGAAAAACAGGTTATTATTGTGATAAGTTTTAATACGTAAAATCTATAAGTCGTATCAAAAACAATTCTAAAAAAATTTAATAACCACTAAACTTTCAATCATTATGAAAAAAAATGTAACAAAATTAGCTTTAAACAAAAGCGCAATCTCAAAACTCGATCATTTAAAAGGTGGATTGGCAGCAACTCCTATTGCAGCAGGAACAAACATGTGGTCTGGTTGTCATGCTTGTGACTCAGTACGTAGAACTCAATGTAAAGGAGACGCTTGTCCAAACTTTTCAGTTGGTTGTCCAGACAAACCAATGGCAGTAGGAATCTAAAATAATTTACATAACCAATTATAGAATATGAAAAAAAAGAATATAAAAAAACTGTCATTAAACAAAAAAGCAGTATCTAATTTAGACGAAGTTAGCGGAGGTTTAGCAAACGGACCAGTTCCCGTTGGTACACACATACGTTCCGGTTGCCCTGTGTGTACATTGCCAAAAGTAACAGATAATACGTGCATGACAAATTGTATAGTATCTTGTTTCTGGACTTGTGCAGGTACATGTTTCCCATGTTGGTAATTATTTTAACGTATAGTAATCAATAAAAACAATTATTTAAAGCAAGCTTCGGCTTGCTTTTTTGTTTAAAGCTGTAAGTAAGCATTATGAACTCACTAAATGTTTTATTACAACATTAAATAACGAAGATTCTAATTTCTCTTTATTTTTTTCTAACAATCTAACAATCTAACAATCTAACAAATCTAAGTAGTCTAACAAAGTCCAAATCAGTCTAAGGCAGTCTAAACAGAAATAACTATCTTGAACGTTCAACCAAAACATCCTCAACATTGAGAAAAATTAGCTATTTTTTAATGATTTGTATTTTCGTACAATGTCAACCGAACGAAAAAACAGAAAAAGCAGTCACAGAAACCGCAAAAACCAGTGAAACCGTGAAGGTTTCTAATAAAATAACCGCTTTATCTTTAACAGAAGCAAACCGTTTGGCAAACTTGCCATTGCATTGTATGCAAGAAGAATACCCAAACAAACTAAATCAAACCATTGGAAGTGGCGAAGATTTACAATCGCCAAAAACATTGCATCCAGCATTTTACGGTTGTTTTGATTGGCATTCTTCGGTTCACGGACATTGGTCATTAATAACTTTATTGAAGCAATTTCCAAACTTGGAAAATAGTGCTGAAATCAGAGAAAAACTAGCACAAAATATCTCCAAAGAAAATATAGAAACTGAAATCTTATATTTCAAAGGGAAATACAACAAGTCGTTTGAACGCACGTATGGTTGGGCTTGGTTGCTAAAACTAGCAGAAGAATTACACACGTGGAACGATCCGTTAGCACGCGAATTAGAAACAAATTTACAACCACTAACAAAAATTGTTGTGCAAGGATATTTGGACTTTTTACCAAAACTAAACTATCCAATCCGAGTTGGAGAACACACAAATACAGCGTTCGGACTCACATTTGCGTATGATTATGCAAAAACGGTGGAAGACACAACGTTAGCCAGTTTAATAGAAAAGCGAGCAAAAGACTTCTACTTTACAGATGAAAACTGCCCAATATCTTGGGAACCAAGCGGATTCGACTTTCTGTCGCCATGTTTGGAAGAAGCAGACATTATGCGAAGAATCTTGGGAAAAGAGGAATTCAAAACTTGGTTGCACAAATTTTTACCACAACTAGCAAACAAAGACTTTCAATTGGCACAAGGAAAAGTGTCTGATCGCACTGATGGAAAACTCGTCCATTTAGATGGCGTAAACTTCAGTCGTGCTTGGTGTTTATACGGAATCGCGAATCAATTTCCCGAATATGAACACTTGAAAAATGTGGCAAACGAACACATAAACTATTCATTACCAAGCATTGTAGATGATAATTATGAAGGAACACATTGGTTAGGTTCATTTGCTATTTACGCTTTAAATACTGCTGCGAATGTTCAAATGGACTAAAAATATAGGACCAGGAACGTTGGTTGCCGCTGCGTTTATCGGACCAGGAACGGTTACGATGTGTACAAAAGCTGGCGTACAATTTGGCTACAGTTTACTTTGGGCAATGTTGCTCTCCATCATTGCAACAATAGTATTGCAAGAAATGGCGGCGCGCACCGGAATCATTACGCAAAAAGGATTGGCGGAAGTTATCAAAGGACAAATCACAAGTCCATTATTACGAAACTTGGCAATCTTCTTAATTCTTGGAGCAATTGTGATTGGAAATGCTGCGTACGAAGCTGGAAACATTAGCGGTGCGGCTTTGGGAATGCAGGTCTTTGGAGAAGCGAATGCAATGTTATACCCAATTTTAATTGGTGTGATTGCGTTCATTGTACTATTCATAGGAAATTACAAAGTATTGGAACGCAGTTTAGTGACGCTTGTTTTACTGATGAGTATTTCCTTTATAATCACAGCGATTTTGACAAAACCAGATATTATGGCAATCTTAAAAGGAACGTTTGTGCCAACAATTCCTAAAGATAACTTTTTGATTATCATTGGATTAATAGGAACAACGGTTGTTCCGTATAATTTGTTTTTACACGCTTCTTTAGTAAAAGAAAAATGGAAAACGAAAGAAGACTTAGTAATTGCTAGAAAAGATACATTTATCTCTATTATTTTAGGCGGAATTGTCTCTATGGCAATCATTGTCGCAGCAACAGCAACAACTGGCGGCGATATAACGAATGCATTCGATTTGGCAAAAGGATTAGAACCATTATACGGAGAATACGCCAAATACTTACTCGGACTTGGCTTATTTGCAGCAGGAATTACGTCAGCAATAACAGCACCTTTAGCGGCTGCGTATGTTGCAAAAAGTTGTTTTGGGTGGAAAGGAACGTTAAAAGACAACCGATTTCGTGTGGTTTGGGCAATTATCTTAATCTTAGGAGTTGTGTTTTCTTCAATGAAATTTAATCCTGTAGAAGTCATTACGTTTGCACAAGTTGCGAATGGATTATTGTTACCAATTGTTGCAATTTTTCTAGTGTGGATTGTCAATAAGTCCAATGTTTTAGGGAAATACAAGAATACATTATTTCAAAATATCTTAGCAATTTGCATCATTCTCATCACAATTGTTTTAGGAATCAAAGGAATTGTAAGTGTGTTTTAAAGTTGAAAATGTTAATTAATAAAAGTCTAATATCTAGACTCTAGTAGCGAAGCGATCTATAATCTTTACTTAAAATGATACATATCAACTGTGATGTTGGAGAAGGCGTAGACAATGAGGAAATTCTGATGTCGTACATAAACGCGTGCAATATTGCGTGTGGTGGACATGCTGGCGATTCGGAAACGATGCATAAAGTTGTAGCATTGGCGAAAAAATATCAGGTAGAAATTGGCGCGCATCCTTCATATCCTGATCGTGAAAATTTTGGGCGCGTTTCTATGGAAATGTCGGAAGCTGAATTCATCAAAACAATACAAAATCAAATTACTAATTTGGAAGAAATTGTAGCATTGCAAGACGCAAAAATCACACATATAAAACCACACGGCGCATTGTATAATGATGTAGCAAAAAGTGAACAAAAAGTATTACTTTTTCTAAAGGCAATTTCAAAATATAAAGACAAATATAAGCTCTATATTCCGTATAATTCTGTGATTGAAAAAGTAGCATTACAACAAAATTTTCAAGTCTTTTATGAAGCGTTTGCTGATCGGAATTACAATGATGATTTAACACTAGTTTCACGCAAAAAAGATAATGCAATTTCAACCGAAATAGGGGAGATTATTCAGCATGTTTCTATACTGAAAAATGAACAAAAAGTACAGACAATTTCTGGTCAAAAAATTGCATTAAAATCAAATACATTTTGTGTACATTCAGATACGCAAAACGCGATCGAAATTGTACAACAAATCTATACACATTTCAACACGAAAAATAAGGATTCTAAACCAAAATTCCCAACGTATAAACCATACGGAGATTCAGCAATGTTGCTTACTTGGGAAGCAGAAATGACTTCGAAAGTGCTTGATAACGTGTTGGAATTTAAAGATAAAATCACAAAATTTAATATTAAAGTAATAGTTGAGTTAATTCAATCAAATAATTCATTGTTAATAAGTTATGATAATTTAAAAATTGATTTTAAATCACTCCAACATTTGTTGGAACGGCTATTTTTGATAGAAACTGAAAAGCTTCCGCCCGAAACACGGTATTGTTTTAAAATTCCAGTGTGTTATGATGCAGAATTTGGAATCGATCTGGAAGAAATCGCACAAAAAAATGAGCTTACTATTCCTGAAATTATAAAGCTTCATACAACTCCAAAATACCAAGTATTTTCCATTGGGTTTTTACCTGGTTTTTTATACTTAGGCGGATTGGATAAACAACTTCATATCGATCGAAAATCAACACCAAGATTAGAAGTCAAAAAAGGTGCTGTTGGCATTGGTGGAATGCAGACAGGAATTTACCCGAAAACAAGTCCTGGTGGTTGGCAAATTTTAGGCAATTCTCCAATCAATTTTTTTGATGTTTCAAACGAAAAACCATGTTTTGCAAAAGCGGGCGATTTTATAAAATTTGTTCCAATTTCTTTGAATGAATATTATGAAATTTTGGATGCCGTTTCTAGCGGAAATTACGAACTAAAATCGAGTGTAGAATGTTAGAAATTTTGCAAAGCGGATTGTATACGTCCATTCAAGATTTAGGAAGATTTGGATATCGAAATTATGGGGTTCCAGTTTCGGGTGTGATGGACGAATTTCATGCAAAATTGGCGAATCTTATTTTAGGAAATGACCAAAATGCAGCCGTTTTAGAAATGACATTGCAAGGCGCAAGCGTCCATTTTCATGAAGCAACTCAGATTGTAATTTGTGGTGCAGATTTATCGCCAAAGCTAAATAGAAAGCTTCTAAGGCTGAATATTCCAGTAAATGTATCCAAAGGTGACCAACTCGAATTTGGCGCACGAAAATATGGAGTTCGAACGTATTTAGCCGTTAAAGATGGTTTTCAAACAGAAAAAATATTGGGAAGTCGTAGTTTTTATGATGGAATCACAGCAACTTCTAGGATTGCAACAGGTGATTTCGTTCCGTATCTAGCGAAAGCTGAAAAAATACAAGTATCATCAAACATAGGATTTCAGCCAGAATTATTCAATAGTTACGAGATTAACGTTTTTAAAGGTCCAGAATTTGACTTTTTATCTAAACTGCAACAAGAAAAGCTATTAAATACTACATTTTCAGTCGGATTGAATAATAGAATGGCGTTTCAATTGAACGAATTGTTCGCAAATGACTTTCCGTCAATCATTACTTCGGCAGTTTTGCCTGGCACGATTCAATTGACACCTTCGGGAAAATTAATCATTTTGATGAAAGATTGTCAAACTACTGGCGGTTACCCAAGAATATTGCAATTAGACAAAAAAAGTATCAGTATACTTTCGCAAAAGCATACGAGAGATAGTATACACTTTAAGATGCTTTCAATTTTGTAATATCAATTTCGTCAGAAAGTAATTGCATGGCATCTTCTTCACTTAGTTTTCCTAAAATGTCTTGTGTTCCTAGCTTAAAGCTATCGTGATTTAGAAACAAGCGCCATAATGCTCGAATAAATTCGGTGTAGTTAAGTCCATCATTCCACTGAATGTGTTTTTCAGTAAAAGCTTTATCAATATGTGATTGAATAATCAATCGTGATGCACTTTTATTTTTCTCTATTGAGGTCATTTTGGAGGTTTAGATAGTTTTATTTCGTAGAGCGAATGTAGTGTGTTGTTTGGCATTTGACAAGAGGAAAGTCCCTTAAATAAAAGGGGTTTTTCCCCTTTCTCAAGGGAAATACCCTGAGAATTTTTGAGTATTATGTGGTTAAATACCTCAAAATCAATAACTTATATTAAGTTAGTTAAATATCGTGTTTGTAACCGTCTTTGATATGTGGTTCTTTATAAATAACTTGGTAAAATAATAATCAATAATACTATGAGTATGAGTGACTACAAAACCCCTAATGAAAAACTTATTACTAGCCAGCAAGCATCTGAATTGAATGCTTGTTACAAAGAGAAGCAACACAGCGTCTTTGGCACTGAGAATGATCATGATTCCTGTTGTTCGAATTGGTATTCTCTAGAAGATTTGGAAGGCTATATTAATTATGTGAAGCAAAATGCTTTAGAGAAGAAAATTAATGTAGATGGTATTCGATTTTATTTTGGTGTATATCCTGAAAATATGAAAGATAAATCTAAAGCAGGACAAAACACATTGTTTATGTGTCCAACCAAGGCAAGTTCTGAACTATCAAGAGATGAGGAAGCTAACAGTGAAGATGTGACGGAAATTCCTGCTATGAATTTAGGAGATCAAGGAAATCCTCCGCAAAACATTTATGGAAAATAACATTTTAAATTAATGGTAGAATTACGTTTCTTATCAAAATATTTAGTCTTAGCAACAGCCTTTATAGGTTTGTTTTTTTATTTAGTTAATTATACTAAGCACAAGAAGAGACAATTTGCTGAGACTGAATATTTTTTATTATCAGTCTTTATAATGGCTGGATTCGATTTTTTAGGAAGTAAATTCACTTCATGGTTTGGCATATTAAATTATCCTGTCTATAATACATACATAATAACATTTATGCTCTTTTATTATTGGTGGTATTTTAGATTAATAAAACCCAAGTTTAAAAAGAATTTATTAATTGCTTTTGGATTGTTATTTCTTAGCTTTTCACTAGTTAATATATTCTATATTCAAAGTTTTTACACAGGTATACAAAATTTCACATATGCTTTAGGAGTAATCTTTTTAATAATATCAATATGTTTTTATTTCATAGAAATATTTAAAAGCGATATGGTACTTAATATCACTAAATCGACTCATTTTTGGTTTAGTTTAGGAATTTTATTGTTTCATGGAACATTTTTACCGTTTCAAGTTGCATCTGAATTTTTCCTTTTGGGAGATCAAAAGATTTTTAGTACAGTATTGTTTTTCTTGAATTTTGTGATGTGTATTTGTTTTATAATTGGATTTTACACCATGAAAAAGAACTATAACAATCAAATAACTGATATGTAATGGAAAGTTCAAGTATAGAATTAACTGTAATTGTGTCTTCCGCTATTATATTTTTTAGTTCAATTATATTTACAATATTAATATTAATATTGCACAAAAAGAAAACCCAAAAGTTATTGGATTACAGAAAAAATGTAAAACTGTTTAATATATAAGAATAAAAAATCATGCAACCTGAAGATGCTCAAATATTATTAGTTGTTGCAACATCATCTTTGGTGTTGCTTATTTTGTTGATTACGGTTATCATCTTATTCGTATTCTTCCAAAAGCGTAAACTAAAGTTTATTCTAGAACAGAAAGAAGCCGAAAAGCGATATATGGAAGAAATTGCGAAGTCGCAAATCGAAATTCAAGAACAAGCATTGCAAAATATGAGTTGGGAATTGCATGACAATATTGGACAATTATTGTCTGTAGCTCGGATGCATATCAATATTTTAGGAACACAGCTTACAGATGAAAACAAAGAAAAATTAGATGATATTAGCGAAATAGTAGGAAAGAGTTTGCAAGAAATCAGACTGCTATCTAAAACCATGAATACTGAGATTATTCAAAATATGGGATTAGTGAAATCGGTAGAAGTAGAGCTAGATCGTTTTAATAAGTTGAACTTTTTGGAAGCAAAGTTGCATATTTTAGGAGAAAAAAGAACTTTGGATATTAAGGAAGAGATCATTTTGTTCCGTATCATGCAAGAGTTCTTTTCAAATGCAATTAAACATTCCAAAGCAAATAAATTAGAAGTAACCCTTAATTTTAAATCAGACCGATTGCTTGTTTTAGCACAAGATGATGGTGTTGGTTTTGAAGAAGGAGAAATAGAAAAAGGATCAGGATTAATTAATATGAAAAGTCGCGCAGCAATCATAAATACAGAATTTGCTATGAAATCGGCTAAAAATAAAGGAGTTTCCTTAACTTTATCCTATCCCTATAAAAAATAGTATGAAGAAACATTCAGTTGTTATTGTAGATGATCATTTACTCTTTGCAAAATCGTTGCAAGGATTGGTAAATGCATTTGATGAGTTTGAGGTTTTGTACCATGTAAAGAATGGAAGTGAACTGACTAAAAAATTATTAGAGTCTGAAAATGTCCCAGATATTATCTTATTAGATATCAATATGCCTGTAATGAACGGTTTTGAAACGATGGAATGGATCAAAGAAAACCGTCCAAGTATTCAAGTATTGGCACTTTCTATGGACGATCATGAAGAAACTATTATAAGAATGTTACGCTTAGGCGCGAAAGGATATTTACTGAAAGACATTCATCCAGAAATATTTTACAAAGCGTTAAACGAAGTAATTTCTAACGGAATTTACTATTCAGAACGTGTGGCAACTACATTATTAAATACGCTTCACGGCGGAAATGATTCTGAAGTCAAAAACGGAAAAAAGTTAAAAGACACCGAATTGGCGTTCTTAAAATTGGCATGTACAGAAATGACATACAAAGAAATTGCACAACAAATGTGCCTGAGTCCAAAAACAATAGACGGTTATCGCGAATCATTATTCAAACATTTCAAAGTGAAAAGTAGAATTGGTTTGGTATTATATGCTATTCGGAATAAAATGGTGAATAGTAAATGAGAATTGAGTAGTTAGTATTGAGAATTGAGAACTTTTTAGTTTTCATAACTCATAACTCATAACTCATAACTCATAACTCAAAATAAGTCGTTTCAAACGGAACTCTAAACTGAGGTCCATAAACGCCATTTTCAGAACGTACGCCGCAACCAATAATCATATTAATTTCGGCACCGCGAGGAAGTTTTAAAATCTTCTTTACGCGCAAGGTGTCGCTGCCTTCCATCGGACACGTATCATACCCAATTGCTGCCATACTAATCATGAAGTTTTGTGCTGCCAAACCTGCACTTTTGTGTGCTACAATACGTAAATCGCTCAAGCGAACTTGTCGATATACAGGTCTAAATAATCCGATACAATTAAAAACGGCATATTTCAGAAGTCCTAAAATGCCTAGAAATTCAGTATAAATTGACGGAATCAACTTTTGGTAATAATTCAATGCAAATTTTTCTCTTCGCGAATATTCTTCTTTTGCTTTATCGCCATAGACACTTTTAAGAAAACTCACATTTGCTTTCGCACGTTGTTTCCATAAATCTTTTCTGGCAACGACCACGACCAATTGTTTAGCGGTTTTTGCGGCATTTTGATCCAAACAAGCTACCGTTAATTGTTTCAAAACTTTTTCGTCAGTTATATGATAGAATTCCCATAATTGTAAATTACTACTGGTTGGAGCCAACACAGCATTTTGAACACATTGTTTCACTTTTTCCGTGTCAATATCAACGTCTTTATCAAAAACGCGCACTGAGCGTCTGTATTGAATGGCTTCGGTCACTTTTTTTTCTGGAATCATGTTACAAACATAACACTCTTAACGTAAATAAAAAAAGAGAATGCAGTTAGTTACATTCTCTTTTATGTTTAACCTAAAATAATAATAAATTATAATTTAACTGTAGTTGGTCTACTTGGCATGCCTGTATCACAAACGACAGAATACTCACCAAAAAGTGATGCCTATGGTATATGAGACCAACAACCAGCAGTTCCTCCTGGACATGGACCTTCATTGGTTCTCAAAGGTAATGGACATGCTCCAGAACATAAGCATATAGATATGTCTGAATGACAAGACCAACTTGTAAATCCTCCACCAAGAATATTTTCTTTACCTAAAGAACTCACTTTTTCCTTGTTGATGTTTAGTGATTTTAAATTTCTTTTTTTCATAATAAAATTAATGATAATGTAATGCCTACTTTTATGGTATTCGGCTTTCCCATTTCTAGATCGATCTGAGAACAATATTAACCAGCTTTTTGATAGAAAAAAAGGAAGACAACCCTAAATTAAACGAAATAGGACTGTAGATTGTAGTGCTGAAAAGATATATAGCTAAGTTCTTTCAGAATTAAAATTCGCATTAATTAAAGCAACTTATTAAATGCGAAAATTTAAATTAAAACGCTATATATTAGCGGTTTACATAAAAAACAAAAAAAGGTTAGTTCTCTGGTTTTGAAATTAATAACGCTATCAATTATTACTTACTTAGCAAAGTGTATCATAACTTTTTCCTCCGTTAAGATCTACAGTTGTTCTTGATGTTGTACACGAACCAAGATCACACGTTAACCCTTTGGTAAGATCAGGAATGTTTCCACCTAAAATGGAATGTATTTTTAATGTATTTAATTTTGACACATTTTCTTTGTTTAATCTTAACTGCCTGTCTGTTGAAATTTTCTTCATAGTATATTTTTTAGTTAATAGAATATGCTTTATATCAAGCATTTGTTCCTACTCAAACATACTGTAGATTCCGCTATTTTCATAGATTGAATGCCCTATTCTAAACAAATTAGGGCAGTATTTATACTTCTTTATTTAAATTTTTTATATAATAGGAAGGATACAAAGAAGTTTGATTTTTAAAGTGTTTGGTAAACGAATCCGCACTTTTATAACCAACTTCTTGCGCAATGGATTTTATAGAATATGCTCTGAATTGTGTGTCAGATTTTAGACGTTTCAATGTATACTGTATGCGAAGATTGTTGATATATTCATTGAAGCTACTTTCTTTATGTGTATTTATAATTTTTGATAAATAAGTAGCATTTGTTTTTACTTTTTTTGCTACAAATCGCAAATTGCAGTTTTCGTCTAAATAGTGTTCTTGTGCTTCAAATTTTTCCAAACCTTTTAAAATAGACGCTGCTTTTTCATCTGTAATACTTACTACTTTTTTAGTTGTTGTATTGTTTTTTTCTTTTGAAGTATTACTTTTTGCTTCAAGTGCAGAAACTTTTTGAATGAGAGCAGCATACGCAATTTTTTTCTTTTGCTCTTTTTGTTTAAAGAATATGTAACCAAGAATGATCGCAATACATAAAATGGCTAACAGATAATACAAGTATGCTACCTTTTTTTCGTCAGCGAGTTCTTTTTGACTTAACTTTTTTAATGTTTCTAGTTCTTCTTCTTCATTCAAATGATACATCATATCACTCAAATGATGGTGTTTTTGGTTATTTTTTAGTTTTAATTCTTTGTATATATTGAAATAAATAGTTTGATTTATAGAATCTCCTAACTTCTTATAATTAGTCACTAATTGTTTTACCAAATAAATATATTCAAAAGGAATAAATACATCTGTTTCAGCAATTTTTATAGTTTTTTGATTATTAACAACGTGGTTATTTTCAATAGAATTACTAATATCTTTTGTGTTTTCTTTATAAATAATTGCAAACGCTTTTTCTATAGCATCAATAGAAGCTTCATAGTTTTTAAGCACATAATAGCATTGTGCCATATAATAATATACCTCAATATTTCTTTTTGGATCTTTCCGTTGTAAGTTTGAAATAGCTTTTTCAGCTTTTTCTAAATATGCGAGTGAATTTTGAATGTCTTTCTCTTTCTTTAAGAAATGAAAAACCGCATAATACGTATAAAAATAACTTTCAGCTTCGCCATCTTTTGTAAGAATACTTTCTTTCAGTCCTTTATCAAGATACACCAAAGCAGAATCTAATTGGTCTATTTTTAAGAACGTTTCTGCAAGTCCCATAATAATGCTATTCCTTGTATAATCGCTAATAACACTAGAATCCGTAGAAATTTTATATCCTTTTTTATGAAGTTTTAATGCTTCATAGTATTGTTTTGATTTCCGGTGAATTTTTGCAATACTACTTTCCGAAATTACTTCTCCTGAAATATCATTATACTTTTTAGAAATTGCTAATGAGTTATTAAAATCAGTGAGCGCTTTCGAATCTTCCCCATATTGTTCGTACACTTTTCCTCGTAAACTGTATAATTTTCGAAGAACGCTGTCTTGATCTTTTTCTACTAAGTCAATTGCTTTATTTACATGTGAAATAGCATTGGTATATTCTCCTTGTATATCGGCAATGCAACCAAAATAAAAGTAACTTTCTATAAGATCAGGTGTGGATTTTTGTTGTGTTGCGTTTGTATATAATGCGTTCGTATATAATTTTGCTTTTTCAGGATTGTTGTATCTATATTCTCTTATACTATCAATTAATTCCTTAGTACTTATAGTCGCTAAACTATCAGGAATTTCAAAATAATCCTCTTGATCAACAATAATAGTATCCGTATTTGTATTCGTGTTGGTACATGATATAAATAGGAGAAAGAGAAAAATAAACATTTTTTTCATGAATATGGTATAGCGGTTTCAATGTCAAAAGAAGATGACAATATATAAAAATGCATACTGTATAAACACTAATATTCTCTTAAAATGTCTAAGAAACACTAAAAATACTTAAGAAAAAACTTTAAAAATTTCAATTTTCCCTTGTAAGGTGCATATCGAATTGGAATATCGAGCCAAGTTGCTTTGTTTGTAATTGATTTTTGATGGGAAAAAGCATTAAAACTTCCTTTTCCATGATACGAACCAATTCCGCTATTTCCAACACCGCCAAAAGGCATTCGATGGTTCAGAAAATGTGTAACTGTATCATTGATTGCGCCGCCGCCGAACGAATGAGTTTCAATCATGCGATTGGCAAATTTTTTATCTTTCGAAAACACATACAACGCCAATGGTTTTTCATATTTAGCAATAATAGTACTTATATCTTCTAATGTTGAATATACTTGAATTGGTAAAATTGGTCCGAAAATTTCATCTTTCATCGCTTCGCTATCAAACGCAGGTTCATCTAAAATAGTAGGAGCAATGTACAAATCGTCTTTAGTAGTTGTTCCGCCGTGTAAAACATTTTCATCTTTCAACATTGTTGTCAAACGATCAAAATTCTTTTCATTAATGATTCGTGCATAATCTTCAGATACTTCCGGGTTTTCTCCATACATAGTTTTGATTTCTTCAATCAACACTTTTGTAAAATCAAATTTCGCTTGCGCGTGGACAATCAAATAATCAGGCGCAATACAAGTTTGTCCTGCATTCAAAAATTTTCCCCAAACAATGCGTTTTGCGGTTAACTTAAAATCTGAGTGCAAATCGACAATACACGGGTTTTTTCCACCAAGTTCCAACGTTACAGACGTTAAATTTGGCGCAGCCGCTTTTGCTATAATTTTTCCAACATGCACGCTTCCTGTAAAGAAAATATAATCCCAACGCTGGGCGAGTAATTCTTGCGAAATTTCTACGCCACCTTGCACCACTTTTACATGATTCTCATCAAAAACTTCCGAAATAATTTCTTCTACTATTTTTGAAGTGTTCGGAGTCAACTCAGAAGGTTTTAAAACCACTGTATTTCCTGCAGCAACAGCGCCAATTAATGGAGCTAATGCCAATTGATACGGATAATTCCACGGTGCAATAATCAGCGTAGTTCCGTATGGTTCTGAGTGAATTCTATCTTTAGATGGAAAATTTAATAATGCAGGTAACACACGTTTTGGACGCGCCCAAGATTTCATGTTTTTAATTGTCAATTTCAATTCAGAGATCACAATACTTGTCTCAGAAATAACAGCTTCAAATTTTGGTTTCTTAAAATCAGCATACAATGCGTCACAAATATCATTTTCACGTTTTTTGACTTCTTTCAAAAGCTTTTTTAAAACATTTTTTCGATAATAAATATTTTGTGTTCGTCTAGTGTTGAAAAATTCTTTCTGTGCTTGAACAATTTCGGAGCAGTTGTATTCCATGAGAGTTGGTGTATAATCGATTGTGCTAAAATATCAATTTTTGAATCTTTTTCGGGTCAAAACGATAAGTAGTTTCTATTTCAAAATCAACGTATTTTTAGAAGTTCGTTTTATTTCTTCTGTGTTTAACATCATTTTTCTAAATTTCCCTTGAACATACATAGCTGCTTGATCTTGATAATGAGCACTAAACGGATTTCCCGATTGTCCTGTTGGTAAAATACTCATGCTATTTTCAATATCTGAAAAATCAACAATGCGTCGTGTAGAAGGTCCGGCGTACACTTTATATTCGCCAGAATCATTATAATGAAACCCTAAATTGTTAATCACCTCGCGCGTTCCCGTCACTTCGTACGGACCAACATTGAAATACGGACGCAAGGTTTCTACTTGTCCCATTGGATGCTCATGTTCTAACGTATGCACTTTATTCCATGTCCAAGCGTTGATATCGTTGCCCAATTGCGTTTCTAACTTTGCAATAGCTTCTTTGAATGATTGTAATAAAATATCACTTCTCATTTCTTTTTTTTCTGTGGAAACATTATCGTACCAAATTGATTCTTGGTAGAGTAGTGGCGCAGTAAATCGCTTTAAAATGTGTGTATTAAGTAATTGTTCAAATGTTTCTTTCCCTAATTCGTCGGTAAATGTATTTTTTAAATATAGATAGATGAATCGATGGTAAATGGTTGGTGCAATATCTGTAAGTTGATTATCACCATTCCAGTTTTTCAAAATAGAAATAGCTTCTTTTTCTTTGGCAGAAAAATCATTCATTCCAATCACATTTAGTACTTCTTGAATCGCCTGAACATCCGTTTTTGAAGTTACATCAAGCGTCATATTCATCATGTCTTCTTTTGTCCATTTGTCATTTGATTCAATCAATTCCACAATGCGTTTTGCTCTATTTTCGGGTAAATAATAGCCTGGATATAAACTTCCATTAATACTATCTGGTTGATTATTGGCAGAATGCACATAATTCCACGGCGGATTTACCGCGCTCGGATTCTCGGAAGCTTCCATAAAACGTATTGGTTCATCTTTACCAGAAGTTCCATCCAAAATTAATTTCGAATTGACATGTTTTGGACGTTCAATAAGTTGTCCAACCGCATACCAACCAATATTATTTTCTGCATCGCCATACATAATATTTAAACCTGGCGCATGAATTTTTGGTACAGCTTTTTCAAATGCTGCCTGATTCCGCGCATGCGACATTTCATAACAAGCTTCTAATAATCTATTTTTTCGTTGTGTATAAATCCAAGACATTGCAACTGGTTGTTCAAAATCGATTCCGTCTGCAATATCGTTCAAAATTGGTCCGTGATTTGTTCGTTTTACAGTTATAGTAACATCTTCGCCATCTTTCACTTTAATGGTTTTTGTGATGGTTGTTTCTGTCGAATTGTTTCGTTCCCAATAAAAATCGATATCATCATTCTCAAACATCGTCATTCCGTACGCAATTTTTCTGTTGTGACCTAGTAACGGAAAAGGAGTTCCAGCCAAGTGATAGCCGTACATTTCATAGGTTGGCGTGTGTATATGCGCTTCATACCAAACCGAAGGTTGCGAAAATCCAATATGCGGATCGTTCGCAAAAAGCACTTTTCCTGTCGCCGTTTTTTGTGGCGCCAAAACCCAACTATTACTTCCAATAAACTGCGGAATTGGCAACGGACGCAATGCATTATCAATTGCAGTGACAAGTGTATTTTTAACTTTTAAAGTATCTTTTGCAGGATAATTTTTTAATAATGAAGTTTTCGGATTTACATGAACGCCTAAATCTTTTAGATATTCATTGCCTAATTTCTGTTGAATGCTTGTCAGAAGTGGATCTGTTTTGTGTGCCATCGCGAAGCTAAAAGCCATATAACCAAAGATATTGTGAATGTCTTTGATGGTAAATTCGGTTTTGTCAATTCCTGTTAGGTAGAATTCAATTGGCGTTGCGCCATGTTCTATAAATTGATTGATTCCGTCAATATACGCTTGCGCGAGTTTGTAGCTTTGTGAATTTTTATCGAGTTCCTGCACGGTTTGTTCCGAAGCTTCATCTATGCCAAGTGCGACAAAAAGACGATCTGTTACCAATACTTTTTCGCCAAATACTTCTGATAATCTTCCTGGTGCAATTCTACGAATGAGTTCCATTTGCCACAAACGATCTTGCGCATGTACAAAACCTAGTGCAGTAAATGCATCGGCTTCATTTTCGGCATATATGTGTGGAATTCCGTAGTCATCGTAATGAATAGAAACTTCTTCTTGAAGATTTTCAATATCGAATGTTCCGTCGTAGGTTGGTAATAGTGTTCTATAAAATATGAATCCGACAATGACAATAATAAGTACTAGGATTCCAATAATTTTAGCAGCTTTCTTCACAAATATGTGTTTTTTTTAAAACTACAAAAATTTATTTAAAATACAATTTTAGAGATTAGGGAAAATCACTAGGTAACTAAATATTATTGGCAACTTCCGCCTCTACACGTAGCAGTTTCACAAACATAATTACCATTACTATATACGCAACACTCAGAACCATTTTGGTCGCAACCAGGCGGTTTTCCTCCTAAAATGTTTCTTTGTTCTGATTTACTTAAGGCAGCGCCTAACTTTAAAATGTTTTTTAACATAATTTTATTTTTATAATTTATAATCAATAAAGTTAAAAAATATAGTGTAGAAAACTTTACTTGAATACTATATTTTTTAAATTTCTGGGTTTGGTTTCTATTTTTTTATTCCACATATATTACATTCTCCTTTTTTTATTTCACGTTTTAGGTAGTATATGCTGTGATAATCAAGCAATCATTTAAGGAATACTCATATTTTAATCATTAAAAGTTTGTCAGACAAACATATATGTATATATTTGGTAAACCAATCTGGTTAACCAATTTGTATTTAATTCATTAATTGTAAATTATACTCCTTAATAGGACATTATAATACAGACACATTATATAATAAATCAATTTAACAACATAGAATTATGATAAAACGCTTCATTTATGTACTAACACTATCTTTTTTAATATGCTCTTGTCAAGGAGATTCAGATACTCAAAGTGATTCAAATAGTTCATTGGTTACTAATATAACAGAGTTAACGAATGCTATTAAAGAAGCAAAACCAGGTACTACGATTGTTCTTAAAAATGGTGTTTGGAAAGATATTCAAGTAGAATTTAGAGGAAAAGGAACGAAAGAAAGTCCAATTACCATAAAACCAGAAACCGTTGGGAAAGTCACTATTGAAGGTGAATCTGATCTAAAATTTGGAGGCGAATTTCTAATTGTAGAAGGCTTACATTTTAAAAACGGGTTTTCACCATCTAACGCAGTCATAGACTTTAAAATAAGCAATAAAGATGCAGCTGATGAAATAGCTAACAATTGCAAAGTGACCAATTGTGTTATTGAAGACTTTAACAAACCTAAACGCGATAACAGCGATTTATGGGTAAATTTCTGGGGAAGACACAACGAATTAAGCAACTGCTATATTGCTGGGAAAACAAACCGCGGACCAACGGTTAGAGTTAATATTTCAGGAATAGAAAGTATAAATAATTATCATCAAATTGTAAACAATCATTTTGGACCAAGACCTGTAAAAGGTGGCCCGAGTGGCGAAACTATTCAATTGGGTGATAGTTACACATCTATGTCGCCAAGTCATACTATGGTTGCAAATAACTTGTTTGAAGAGTGTAATGGTGAAGTTGAAATAATTTCAAGTAAGACAAATTTTAACGAATTTAAAAACAATGTATTTTATAAAAGTGAAGGTTCGTTAGTAACGCGTCACGGGAATTATGTGACTATTGATGGAAATTATTTTATTGGTGATGGCGTAAACGAAAATTATGGCGGAATTAGAATCATCAACACAGGACATTGGGTTGTAAATAACTATTTCTATGGTTTAAAAGGAAAAAGTTTCAGAAGTCCGTTGGCAGTAATGAACGGAATTCCGAAATCGCCATTAAATCGTTATAACCAAGTAACAGATGTCGTTGTAGCGTATAACACCTATGTAAATTGTAGTTCGCCTTGGCAATTTGGCGTTGGAACAAATATTGCGCAAGCTGATGTATTACCAAAATCTGAAATTCGCTCGGCAAGAGCAATTAGAACAACGGTTGCTAACAATATCATTTATAATGAAAAAGGACTAGAATCTATTGTTGTTGAAAACGATAAAGCTGACGGCGTGATGTTTAAGAACAATATTGTAGACAATCAAGGTGTAAAATTTAACGACTTTAATGGCGGAATTACTGAAGCGTCTTTAACGTTGAAAAAAGTATCAGACAATATTATGCTTCCAACAGGAATTCCAAGCAACGTAGAAGCGTATAATGGTTTTGATTTTAATACGATTGAAAACGATTTATTTGGTACATCAAGAAAAGATACTAAAAGTATTGGCGCAGTTATCGGTGTCGATGTTTCCAATCCGAATATTCTGGACAAATCTAAATATGGGACAACTTGGTTTTCAAACGAAGTTGAAGCGAAAGATCCAATTACGCATACGGTAACAAAAGCAGAAGACTTACAAACTAAAATAAATGAAGCAACTACGGGTGATATTATCGCTTTGGCGGAAGGTATATATGCTGTAAACAAATCATTAGTAATCACTAAAACGCTTACGATTCAATCTAGCGGAAACGCAAAAGCACAACTTGTTTTTTCTGGAGAAGCTAACATGCCGTTATTTTCATTAGAATCGAAAGGAAAGTTAACCGTAAATAATCTAGTTTTAAAAGGAAATGCTTCAAACTATGCATTTGCAAGTTTAAAAGAAAACATGTCTAATCATTTTGGATTAACAGTTTCAAATACTGAAATCAGTGACTTTGGGTATGTGTTAAAAGCATATAAAGAATCGTTTGCGGAGCGAATTACTTTTGAAAATACTTCAATCGCTAATTGTGAAAACGGAATAGAATTATCAGAAGAAACAAACGATAAAGGAGATTATAACACAGAATATTTAACCATAAATACCTGTAATTTCAATAATGTGAAAGCTAATGTAATTGATTATTATAGAGGTGGTTATGATGAATCTACAATTGGTGGAAACCTTTTAATAACGAATAGTACATTCACAAATTGTGGCGCAAAAGAGAAAAACAAAACGCTATTAAATCATACAGGAATTGTAAATGTAAATATCACTAAAAACACTTTCAAAAATAACAAAGTTCAATTTGTGTCCATATTATGGGGAGCAAAAAATAATGTAGCATCTGAAAATAAAATAACGAATTCAGGGCAACTAAAAACGGAAGAAAACCTCAAAATGAAATTGATGTATTAATACTTCAAATAATCAATTAATGAAATTTTCAATGAAAAAAGCAATATCCGTAATAGCAATACTTTTAGTAATAGTTGCGTGTAAAAATAATGGTAAAACTTCTGTAGATTCAACTACTCAAAGTGAAAATATTATAAAATATCCAAGCGATGTAATTCCTTTTATGGATGAATGGAAAATTCTTTTAGGAGATGGTTCTCGTTCTGAAGAATTAATCGGTTATGAAAAAGAAGATTTTTTCTATGTTTCAACTGAGAATGAAACGGATTGGGTAGTGTATAAAACGCCAAACTCTGGTATTACCTCAAAAACTTCAAGTAATACGAGAACAGAATTAGGACAAAAATTACATTGGATTCCAGAAGATGGAGGCAAACTAACAGGAACACTAAAAGTACAGCACGTTTCTACTTCTGGCGATGCAACTATTTCCTCTTCGTACTCGGTTGTCATTGGGCAAATTCATAGTGATGAAGGACATGAAAACGAACCTTTAAAAATATTTTATAAAAAATTCCCTGGACACACGAAAGGATCCGTTTTTTGGAATTATGAAATTAATACCGAAGGAGATAATTCCGGAAGATGGGATTTTTCAACAGCAGTTTGGGGTCATGATTTTTCAGTTGTTGGGACAGATGCAAATACGTATCCAGAAGAACCTAAAAACGGTATTGAATTAGGCGAAGAGTTTAGTTACGAAGTAAATGTCTACAAAGGGATCATGTATCTCACATTTACAAGTGAAAGTCACGAAACTATAAGGTTTACAAAGAACTTATTGAAATCAGACTTTGCTACAAAAGCACAAATTCCTCAGCAGATTATTGACGTGTATGCATCTAGACGAACTGTTGGTGTAGAAAGAGAAATTGCATATGCTGGCGAAATAAATTATTTTAAACAAGGTGCTTATAATCAGGCTAACGGGAAGACTACGAAATCAGAAACGTATGATGGCGATATAGCAAAGCAATATGCAAATGGAAGCTATGCAGAAGTTTGGTTTAAAGAAGCAACCGTAGGAGAAGGCACAATTCCTAAAAATTAAAACAAAAAATATTGAAAAAAGTCATCTTTATTATGGGAGTTTCTGGTTGTGGCAAAAGCACTATCGGGAAATTACTATCACAAGAATTAGGGCTTCCTTTTTTTGATGGAGATAATTTTCATCCAGAAACTAACATTAAAAAAATGTCTAGTGGACACGCTTTAAATGATGATGACAGACAAAGTTGGTTAGAAACTCTAAACGATTTGGCGAAACAACAATTAGCTAAGAACAGTTGCGTTATTGTCTGTTCTGCTTTAAAGCAAAAGTATCGCGAAACTTTAACTAAAGATATTCAACATAGTTCAAAATGGGTTTTTCTTCAAGGTTCATTTGAACAGATTAAAGAAAGAATTAATAATCGGGAAGGTCATTTTATGAGTTCGGACTTATTAAAATCGCAATTTGACACGTTAGAAGCACCAAAAAATGCATTGCAAATAGCTATTAGTTTATCTCCAGAAAATATTATAAAAACTATAAAAAACGAATTAATGACTACTTCAGAATTTGGATTATTTGGTTTAGGTGTGATGGGAAAAAGCCTCTGTAGAAACTTAGCAACTAACGGATTCAAAATTTCGATGTTTAACAGACATGTTGAAGGCGTTGAAGAAGATATTGCTAAAAATTTTAAAGCTCAACATTCAGAGTTAGATCAAGCGGAAGCTTTTGATGATATTTCGTCGTTTATAAACTCTTTGCAAACGCCACGGAAAATAATGCTCATGGTAAATGCAGGAAAAACAATAGATCATGTCATTGAAGATTTATTTCCATTCCTATCAAAAGGAGATATATTAATCGATGGCGGAAATTCAAACTACAATAAAACAAAAGAACGGTTTGCCTATTTAAAAACCAAGAATATTCATTTCATTGGAGCTGGAGTTTCTGGCGGTGAAGAAGGCGCTCTAAAAGGACCTTCCATTATGCTAGGCGGAAACAAGGAAACGTACAAAGAAGTACAACCTTTTTTGGAAGCAATTGCGGCAAAAGACAAAAATAACTTGCCTTGTTGTACATATATTGGAAATGAAGGTAGCGGACATTTTGTGAAAATGGTTCATAACGGAATTGAGTACGTCGAAATGCAATTGCTTGCAGAAGTGTTTATGGTATTGAAGAAATTAGGGAACAATCCTGATGAAATTGCAACTATTTTGGAATCTTGGAAAACAACCGTAAATAGCTATTTACTAGAAATTACGATTGCTATTTTAAGAAAAAAAGAAGGCGATGATTGGTTAGTCAATAAAATAATGGACAAAGCAGGAAATAAAGGTACAGGAAACTGGACAACCATTACTACTGCGCAATTAGGCGTTCCAAGTACGATGATTGCTTCTGCGTTATTTGCACGTTATATTTCTTTCTATAAAGAAGATAGAATATTGGCGAGTCAAAACTTTCCGTCGAGTAATCAGGTCAAGCCTGATGTGTCAACTGATGAAATTTTAAAAGCGTACCAATTTGCTAGAATCATAAATCATTATCAAGGATTTACACTCATACAAGAAGCTTCAAAAAGCTACAAATGGAATTTAAACTTAAGTGAATTAGCACGAATTTGGACAAATGGCTGTATTATAAAATCTGATTTAATGATAGAATTGGTCACTATTTTCAAAACAACGAGTAATATCTTAACGAATGAGAACATCCTAAAAGAGCTAAATACACTAAAACCAGCGATAAAAAAGGTGGTTTCTGAATGTATTTTACATGAATTGCCAATTCCGAACTTAAGTGAATCGATCAACTTCTTACACAGTTTTGCAATAGCAAACTCATCAGCTAATATAATTCAAGCGCAACGTGATTATTTTGGAGCGCACACCTATCAAAGAAAAGATGATACATCTGGAAAATTCTATCATACCAACTGGAACTAACAACCAAAACTAAAACCACCAAACGATGCCAATAACTGAAAACAAAAAATCTTTACTAAAAAAAATCATTGCCATTGTATTGGGTTTTGGACCTGGAATATTTGCCATTGGATATACTATTGGTACAGGAAGTGTAACCGCGATGATTGTTGCGGGAAGTAAATATAACATGGAATTATTATGGGTACTGCTATTAAGCTGTCTTTTCTCTGGTATATTAATGTTTGTGTATGGTAATTATGGCTTGATAACAGGCGAAACGGCACTTTTTGGGTTTAAAAAACACTTGAAATACGGTAAAATATTAGCCATAGTAATTATTATAGGAGTTACGTTTGGACAATGGAATTCATTAATGGGTATTTTAGGAATTTCATCAAACATTATTTATGAAATATTAGTATTGAATTTTGATGGATTAAGTAACTATAAATATGAAGCTGTTTTAATAACTGCCATTGTAATAATTGTTATATTTTACTTATTAATGTTGGTGGGAAAATATACTTTTTTCGAAAAAATACTAGTCATATTTGTAACCTTAATGGGAGTGTCATTTGTGTTTTCCTTATGTTTTGTGCAGCCATTATCTATAGATGTTATGAAAGGATTACTGCCAACAATACCAGATGCTCCAGGAGCAAAAATATATGTTGCAGCATTTGTAGGTACTACGATGGCAGCAGCAACTTTTTTATCACGCCCTTTATTTGTAAAAGGAAAAGGATGGACATTAAAAAACTTAGATCAACAAAAGAAAGATGCTATTACTGCCGCTGTTTTAATATTTATTATTAGTGGAGTTATAATGGCAGTAGCGGCTGGTGCTTTATTTTATCAAGGGAAAGAAGTTACGCATGTATTAGATATGGCAAATACGTTAGAACCTGTTGCTGGTAAATGGGCAGTTACTATTTTCTTCTTTGGAGCATTAAGTGCAGGATTATCCTCTATTTTCCCGTGTTTACTAATCGCACCATTATTGATTGCCGATTACCAATCTGGAAAATTAGATACCAGTTCGCGTCAGTTTAGAATCATAACAGGTATTGCTTGTTTAGTCGCGTTAATTGGTCCTGCGTTTAACGCAAATCCTATTGAGATTCAAATTCTATCTCAAGTATTTAATGTGTTTGTTTTGCCTTTAGTCATTCTCGGGATTATTATTATGGTAAACAGTAAAAAAGTGATGAAAGAATATAAAACAAGCCTAGGAATAAACATTGGATTGTATGCTGCATTGTTCTTTTCTTGTGTTGTGTCCTATGCAGGAGTTGTTGGTATTATAGAAAAATACTTTTAATAGCGTACATTAAAAACACAAGAAAATAGATTTTTAAATAAAAAAGAAACCTAAATATAAAAAAATGAATAAAAAAAATATATTATCTATAACTACGTTCACAGTACTTAGCCTTTTTCTAGTACTAAATAGCTGTAAAAATGAAGCTAAAGAACCAAACAAAAATGAAGCAACAAAAACCGTTTACGCCAGTGACGTCATTCCATTTTTTGATCACTGGAAATTGATTTTAGGCGATGGTTCAAATGCTGGTATTGCAACTAATTTTGAAAACAAAGACTTCTTTTACACTGCAACGAATGATAAAACAAATTGGGTAGTTTTTAAAGCGCCAAATGGTGGAGATACACATGGAACATCAAACAATACAAGAACCGAATTGGCGCAAACGAAAAAATGGTACCCAAAAACGGCGAATGATAAACTAACAGCAACACTTAAAGTAATGAATGTATCTGCCACTGGTGATGCGCGTGTAGCGGCTTCGTATTCTGTGGTAATCGGTCAGATTCATAGTGCTGACAAACATGAAAACGAACCACTTAAAATATTTTACAAAAAATTCTCTGGTCATGCTAAAGGTTCGGTTTTTTGGCATTATGAAATCAATACAAAAGGTGATGACAATTCGGGAAGATGGGATTACTCAACAGCAGTTTGGGGAAATGACTTTTCTGTTGTTGGTACAGATGCAAGCACGTATCCAGAAGAACCTAAAGATGGAATTGCTTTGGGTGAAGAATTTAGTTATGAAATCGAAGTGAAAGATGGTATAATGAACTTAAAATTTACGAGTGAAGGACATGAAACCAAAACGTTTACAAAAAACTTAATCGTATCAGAATACACAACGACTGCAGATATCCCTGAGCAAACACAAAAATTATTTGTACCAATTGGTCAAGATGGAGTAGAACGTAAAAATGCATACGCTGGTGAAGGTTGCTTTTTTAAACTTGGTGCTTATAATCAAACCAATGGAAAATCTCCTGAAGTAAATATGAACTGGTGTTCTGGAGCTGAAACGCATGGTGGCGATATTCAAAAACAATATGCAGACGGAAATTATGCAGAAGTGTGGTTCAAAACTGGAAGCATATCTGTAAGTGATAATGCAGTTTCCAACGAAGGCTATTTTACTAAAAATGATTAAATCAATTAATTTAGAAACAACATGAATAATAATAAATTAGCTGGCAAAAATGTACTCACAACCGCTGGTGCACAAGGAATTGGTGAATCAATTACCAAACATTTTATTGACAGCGGAGCCAATGTTGCTATTCACTATTTTTCCAGTGCGGAGACTGCGAACCAATTGGTTGAATACGCAACAAGTAAAGGACAAAAAGCGATTGCTATTGCTGGCGACTTAACAAAAGAAACCGACGCGAATATAATGGTCAAAAAAACAGTAGAAGCACTTGGTGGTTTGGACATACTAATCAACAATGCAGGTTCACTAGTTGCGCGTAAAATGCTGAACGAAATGGAGACTGAGTTCTGGCACAAAGTAATGGACATCAATCTCACATCTATGATGTTTGTAACGCGAGTTGCAGCTCCTTATCTAGCAAAAAATGACAACAGTAGTATTGTTAACTTGGCATCACTCGCTGGGCGTAAAGGTGGTCATCCAGGATCATTGGTATATGCTACTAGCAAAGGCGCAATTCTAACATTTACACGAGCGCTTTCTACAGAATTAGGTCCACAAGGTACGCGAGTGAATGCTGTTTCTCCGGGTCTTATACTTGGAACTTCGTTTCACAATACGCATACGACAAAAGAATCAGCAGATAAAACAACGGCTGGCATTCCAATCCAACGCGCAGGAAATGCAGCTGACGTAGCGCGAGCAGTTTTATACCTGGCGTCCGAATATGACGGTTTTATTACTGGCGCTACGCTCGACATTAATGGCGGTGTCTATAATATGTAATTTCTAGATAAATTGTATGTGATTGAATGCTAAATCATATGCAGTTTGAAAATATAAAATACTAGCTTTATAAAAAGTTCAACAATAGTGTTGGACTTTTTTGTTTTCAAAATGTTTTTATTTTCTGGTTAACGTTTTTTTAGGATGATTCAAATTAATTTTTTCTCACCTAACAAGAAAAGTACAGTGACTTCTCTTAATACTTATCATTTTCTAAGCAAAAGCTATTTTAGGAAATAGTTTTTTCTTTCTTTTAAAGGCGAAACCGTAATCTTTTTCTTCAAATTAATTTTTATATTTAGATTATATCAACTTAAAAATATAATCATGTTAAAAAAAATTATGAATGTGGAAGGTGTTCAAAATCTTTCAAAAGAAATACAACAAGTTATTAATGGTGGAGCTCAACAACCATATACATGTAGAGATCCTTACCTTATACGAGCTGGAGATACTTGCGATCCAGGATATCATATGCACAGGCAAGGTCATTGTGTTTGCTGCTTGGATTAATACCAAACGAAATTTTAGTAAAAGATTTAAAACTCTAACAGCACTGTTGGAGTTTTTTTTAGTTAAATTATAAATGACTTTACGTCAGAACCAACATTTTGAAATTCACTTTTTCCCGCGCAATAAGAAAATCGCGAACGATTCCGTAGAAAATTGATCTCTGAAAAATGGTTTGAAAGGCGGAAACTTTTTAAAACCCTTGAAAGGCTTAAATTTTTTGAACGGCTTAAAAGGTTCATATCGTGTAAAAATGTTGGTAGCACTTTTTACAAATCCCACAATATATCCTTTATGGTTTATCACGAAACCATCATCATACCAACCTAAATGATTTCCGTTGAAACCATATATATCGTATAATTCTTCGTCATTTTCAGCATCGAGATATGCAACAGGCGTTCCGTCCCACAAGTAAATAGCCATTTCTTCTTTGGTAGCGATGTATGCAATTGGATCTCCGTTTTTATCGAACAATGAAATTTCTTGCGCAGTAGATTTAAGCGATAGGAGCGAAGCAATAAGTAGTAAGAAGATAATTTTTTTCATGTGTAATTCAATTAAAGGACAAATAACATTCATCTTTTGAAAGATACAATTTTCATGAGTTTTTCATTATTTACAAACTAGAAATTTTTAAAATTGTGTTAAATAAGGTAAAACCGTAAGCATAAAACTTATGATTTATATAATTTAATCAAAAGTTAAAAAAGATTGCGTCATTCTAAAGCATGCTGATGAAAATTTACTATTAAAAAAAGCATACTTTACTAATGGAAATTGACTAGTAAATCGAAAGTCAATTCATATAAAATAAGGAGAAAGCTGAAAATCCTTTAAAAGAGTAAGCAAAATTTATAACCCTTTTTATTATGAAAAAATTAGAAGACTTTAATTGTGAAAAAGTTGAAATAGATTCAATTTTTGGTGGAAGAATGGCATCTAATACGTTTAGTTCTAATACCGTAACAGTTGGTAGTGGAGCTCCTGCAGATGGAGACGATGGCTCTGATGAGGATTGGGATGACTTATAGTAGTATTCCGTTTATAATATTATAATGAGATTGTATGATTATTTGTACAATCTCATTTTATTTTTTTTAATTCCTTTGAATTTATGATATTAATTTTAAGCACACCAAGAGATTACGACACACAAGCTGTAATAGATTGGTTACATTTTAAAAATATTTCTTTTTTTAGGCTAAATGATGAAGATATCATGACAGGAAAAGCTTCATTTTTCCTTGATCCAATAAAGATTAAAGATTCATATATAATTTCAAAAAATACTAAATATTATTTTAAAGATTTTAGCGTTGTTTGGTATCGGAAGTTTGGCTTTTTTAAAAGTTATCAAGACGAGTTTGGGAGTAAAAATGATTTAGTACGTTATATCAATTCAGAATTTTCTGTATTAAGAACAATGATTTTCAATTTATTGGAAGATAAAAAATGGTTGTTCAAAAGGAAAAACATGCAAACTAAGCTTGAAATACTACATTTAGCGCATCAATTTGGATTGAAAATACCCAACACAACAGTTACTTCTAAAAAGGATGATCTTGAAATCTTTTTTAAACAGAATAATGGTTCAATTATTTCTAAATCGTTAGGAGAAGGAAAACATATACAATACGAAGGCAAAAATTATCCTTTTTATACTCAAAAAATAGAAGATCTTTCAAAAGTAACAGCGAAGTTTAGTCCTTCATTATTTCAAGGCTATATTAAAAAAGAATATGAATTGAGAATATTTTTTATTGAAGATAAGTTTTATAGCATGGTAATTTTTTCTCAAAGTAATGAAAAAACTAAGATTGATTTTAGAAATTACGATTTCGATAACCCAAATAGAGTTGCACGATATAAACTACCAAGTACAGTTGAGGAAAAGCTATCAAATTTAATGAAGCATATAGGTTTAAATACAGGCTCCATTGATATAATAAAAAGCGTAGATGGAAACTATTACTTTTTAGAGGTAAATCCTTCTGGGCAGTTTGGTATGACTAGTTTCCCTTGCAATTATAATTTACATAAAAAAGTAGCAAATTACTTAATCAAAAAATTAGATTACATATGAAAACTGTTTTAGTTGACAAAATTCCATTAGAATTTAAAGACTGTTTGCCTATCAATGTTTTTTTTATAGAAGGTAAAGAGGTTGGTCCTATTAAAAGATCAGATTTAACATTTGTAGCTTCTGACTTTTATACAACCGATACTATGAGGTGTTACGACTTTTATAAACCAGCTTTTTTATGATTGATAAAAACAAATATTTTAAACTTCATAATTCTTGCGTTCCAGTAAAAGGCTTAAAAAGAGGCGTGATTTATGATTTACAGAAAGGTAGTTTTTTCTTTTTGCCAAACTCTATTATAGAGCTACTTACTTCAAACGAAACAAACAAATTAGCAACAATTTATGCAGCATATGAGTCGCAAACACTCTTGTTAGACAAATATTTCAACTATCTGTTAGAAAGTGAATTAATACATTTAACTGAAGATCTAAACAAGTTTCCGACTACAAGTACAAAATTTGAATCTCCTTTTATCTTAGATATTCTTTTTTTGGAAATTGACTCCTTAGAAAACAGTAAAATAACACTATTACAAAACATCAACTCTTTAGGCTGTAGCCAAATTGTTTTTCTGACAAAAAATATACTTGATTTAAGTATACTAGAAAAAGTGGTTACCCTTTTAGAGCAATCAAAAATTCAAAATATTACACTAATAACGAAGCATGAAGAGAAAAATATAGCACCAATTTTGAATCTTCATTATAAATTTCCAAGATTTAGAAAAACAATCTTTTTTGAAAGTTCTAAAAAGGAGCAAAGCGAAGTAATTCAATTCAAATTTGAAGAAGGATCTTTAGATGCTATTTTAACAAAAAGAATTTCTAGCGTACATGATTTTGTTTTAAATCAAAAAGCATACAGAGAATCTTTAAAGCGTAATCTTTTTTTTAACAGGAAAGCGTATGTGGATAATAAAGGAAACATTAAGAATTACTACAATTCTAAAAATGTGTTTGGCACCATTGAAAAGGACGATATTAAATCAGTAATTTCTTCTAAATCATTTAGAAAAATATGGAAGGTAACGAAAGATAAAATTAAAATTTGTCAATCGTGCGAATTTAGATATGTCTGTCCAGATAATAGAATTCCTGAAACAAAAAGTAAACTTAAAAATGAATTATATGAACATACTTCCATTTGTAATTATGACCCGCAAACTACTGAATGGAAATAGTAGCGTATTTGTATATTTAATTTTACTAATCGCGCTGTCATCTTGCATTTCTATTGACGTGAATAGAAAATACAATTATTTTAATGGAAGCGAATTCTACAATGATTCTTTACAAATTAGCGCGCGCCTTTTTGGGGATATTAACTATTCATTTCCTCTTAAAAGCGAGTACAAAAAAATAATGGTTTATGATAATTTAAATGTTGATTATAAAGATTTAATACTCGCCGGAAAAGCATATTCTGCTCCCAAATATCACATGTATCTTTTCTATAAAAATAATAAAACCCATAAAAATGATACAACAATCAATTCGGTTGATTTAGTTGTAAATGATACAATTAATAAGTTTGTTCTATACAAAAAAGCAGAAAATACTAAAACAGCTTACGTATATTTAAAAGCAATTGGCAAGCACAAATCTAACACATCCATACTGCAAGACGGGAAATCAATAGTGAATTCTTTACGGTTTAATAACTCGTTGAAAGATGAACTTACGTACATGAAAATATTTAATACTTATAAAGAAGAAGATAATTTTTTATATGTAGATAGTAAATTTGAAACTGCTCCGATTGCTAAGAATAATAGCAATGAATGGACAAAATTTCAATTACTTACCACCATTTTATCCAAAGATCCAACGTATAAAAAATACAATGATTTGGTAGATAAGTTTGAACTTAAAAAAGAAAAATACTTAAAAAAACATATTGATTCTATTATAAAAAGCAACACAAGCGTAACTTTTGAAGATGATTTTTTAGAAAAAATAAAACAAATCTCAAAAAATAAAAAAGTATTGATGCTAAATGAAATGCATTGGCATCCAAAACATAGAATAGTTGCATTAAAAATGTTAACAACTTTAAAAGAAAATGGATTTAATTATTTGGCAATAGAAGCGATTGATAAAAGCAAAAATTCATTTTTTGAAAACAGTAATTTCCCTCTCAAATCTTCTGGTTATTACTCCAGAGAACCTTATTTCGGACTCTTTATCAGAGAAGCATTAAAACAAGGTTTCAAAATTGTTGGTTATGATGATTTCACCACAGAAAATAGAGAAAAAACGCAAGCACTAAACATAAAAGACATCCTGGATAAAGATTCAAATGCAAAAATAGTTGTCTATGCAGGAATTGATCATATTCTAGAAAAAAGCACTACAAACAAGCGGATGGCTGAATACTTTATGGAATTAACAACGATAAATCCTGTAACTATTGATCAAGTTGAAATCCCTTATAGCTCTTCAAACAGATTGATTTTAATAGAATCGTCTGCGTTTAAAAATGTAAAAAGAGTAAACACAAATGTCGATTTCTTCTTAATAAATAACATAACACCATCTTTAGAAGCTGTTTATGGAAAAGAAAACATTAGAAGTATAAATTACACAAATGATAAATTAGGTAAATACATTAATGAAGAATTATTATTTTCATTTTACTTTGTGAACGAATATTCAAAATATAAATCAAACTCAATACCTATTTTAAATAAAATTAGCACGATTAATAATAAGAATAGAAAGTTTAACTTACCTGTTGGATCCTATCAATTAATTGTAAAAGATATTCATAATAATTTAATTATTTCTGAACAAATAGATATAGAATAATTGAAGCATTTTCCACCTAATAAATAACGGATTACTTTTTTTTTGAAATTCGTTCGTAAACATCAATATTTTAAATGTTTTTTCCTCATATATATTCAATTTGAAGAACAAATAACTTTAGGAGTTGTTTAGTATTTACACATTAAAACGTGTTTAAAATTTTGTTAAGTAAGGCAAAACCGTAGAATTTAATCTTTTGGTTTTCATAATTTAATGGAATCAAACCTTAAAATTATAAATCATGAAAAAAAGAAATCTTAAAACCTTGAAATTATTAAAAGAAACAGTTTCATCATTAGCAACAGAAGCAATTACTGGCGGAACTATGGGATCTGGAATGTGTACATCAAGTAACAATTATCAATGTCATTTTCAGTGTGCAACTGCGCCTGCTGACGGTTGCTAAGACAACTTTAACACAGATTAATTTATTCATTCATTAAAAGAAATCAAATTATGTTGAAATCAATTTTAAATATTAAAAACGTACAAAAATTAGATAAGAAAACACAAGCAGAAGTTCTAGGAGGAATGCAATATCTTTGCGAAGATTTCTGCGATCCTTTTCTTAATGCACGTCGTTGTTATACAAGTAAAACAGATTTTTTCTGGCAGGCTTGTTAAAAGAAATAATAATTTTGAAGAATCCTCAGAAGGCACTAGTTTTTTGAGGTTTTTTTGTGCTGTAATTTTGAGAATAGTATTTTGAAAGTATAAGAGATTTAGGGGAAATTCAACTATATCTTAATACCAGAAGCAATATCCGTTTCCACCACATCTACCAGCATCACAGAATGTAAATCCGCCGCTGTATGGCTGACAACAAGTACTTCCTGATTGTTGGTAACAACCTCTAACAGGTCTTCCTCCGCTAATGTTTTGTTGTTCCGATTTGCTCAATACGGTTCCAACTTTTGAAATGTTTTTTAACATGATTATAATTTTATGGTTAATAATCATTAAAGTTAGTAAATCTACAAGTCAGTTAGTTATGTGTTTTCCGTACTTTAAGTATGTTTTTATTGAATTTACGCACCTTCAATTGCAATCATAGAAATTTCTACGTTTACAAATTTAGGCAAATTGGCAACTTCTACAGTTTCACGCGCTGGCGCAGTTGCATCATCAAAATATTCACTATAAACATCATTAATTTTGCTAAAATTGTGCATATCGCTAATGAAAATAGATGTTTTCACTACGTTTTCAAATGTCATATCAGCGGCAGCTAAAACAGCTTTCATGTTTTCCATGACTTGTTTGGTTTCCGCTTCGATAGAATCTTGCACAAGTTTCCCCGTTTTCGGATCAATAGGAATTTGACCAGAAGTATATAACGTTCCATTAATTAATACTGCTTGATTGTATGGACCAATTGGTGCAGGAGCGTTTGGTGTAGTTATGATTTTTTTTGACATTATTTAGACTTGGTTAGATTAGTTAGACTTACTTAGATTGTTAGATTGTTAGATTGTTGGATTGTTGGATTGTTGGATTCGTTTTTTATGTTGAGTAAATGTAAAACTTCAAGAGGTATTTTCAAAATAACTTTGAGATATATTAACCGAAAGAATAGAGTTAAGATCGCTGCGCTTTTAAAATCAAGATTTAATTCTAATAATCTAAGTAAGTCTAAAATGTCTAAGTAGTCTAATCAAGTCCAAGAAGTCTAAAAATCTGAGCAAGTCTAAGAAGTCTATCAAAGCCTCCTATCCGGTTCACTACGTTTTTCCCACTTCACATCACGTAAAACAGATGCTTTAATTCCAATGAAGAAATACCACGATGCACGCGAACTGAATGGAACCCAATTAAAATTGACTCGCCAACTCTTCAAATCGCGCTCAAAACGTAATTGTGTATATGTAAATCCTTTGTTTTTAAAGTCATAACCCGAAGAAGCTCCAATTTTCCATTGCGGAGTCAATTCAATATTTCCAGAAAACATAAGTGAATTATTAGAAATTTCTTCTTGTCGGTTGCTATTCAAATACGTCATTGAGTAGGCAAGACGTAAATCCCACGGAATTTTAGCACGATACGCTTCTACATCTTCTTTTTCTTCATCGTCTTCTTCATCATCATAATTCTGAAATGAACCGTTATCACTAAAATCTTGTGCTTTTCCAAACAAATCATCATCGCGTCCGCCACTTGCTGTATTATCAGAACCTTTCTTCTCTTTTCCATCAAAACTTTTACTTGAGAATGAATAATTCAGCGTTAAATTGGCACTTGTCAAACGGAATAAACTTCCACCATTATCAACATTAAACTTATTGATACGTGCTCCTTGATTATCAATTGCATACGGATCTAAATTTGCGCCAAAATTCACATTCATTTTACTGTTAAAAAGTTGCGTACTTCCCGAAACACGCACTGGCGACCAAGCCAATGAATCTGCGGCAATATTGTAACTCGTAGAAAAATTAAAGCTATTAAGTAACATTACCTTTTTGGGTTCTGTTTGAGTAGAATCTTTAGAGCGTACTTTAGCTTCCAATGTATTGGCTAAATTAAGTCCAATAGAACTCGCATACGTTCTGCTAGGCGTTCCAAAAAGTCCATCTTCAAAACGTGTATAATCTTGTAATGTATTATTGTCCGCATCAATAACGTAGGAATCATAATACTGATCAAAAGCTGGATTGTAACTATAACTTATTGACGGACGCATGGTATGTCGAATGGCTTGAATTTTTTTATCTTCACCACGATCAAACGTACCATATAAAGTTGTTCCTATACTTGTGCTAAAATTATACGTTCTATACGAATCAAATCCGCTAAGTGTATCTTTTACAGAATCTATTTGCAATGTACCTGTCGGATCGGTTGGATCAACAACAGCATCTGAACGATCTGTCGTTTTAAATGACCAAACTTCATCGTAATTTCCACCTAAGCTTACACTTAAATAGTTAAACAGTTTAAAGTTCGTATTTACAGGAATACTATGTCTTACACCAGTTTTTGCACCTTCAAACATTTCTTTTTTGAAGAATAATGAATCTGTGGTATTAATTCTATTTTCTCCGCGTAAATTATATTGAAAGTTTATATTTTGAATGATTCCTTTTTTCGTTCCATCTTTTGGTGCAAACGGATAAATACGCTCTAAACTAGCTTGTAAAGTTGGCAAGGTAAGATTGATACTTTGCGTGTTTGTATTCTGCGAATGCGTCGCTGTTAACGAAATATTTACCGAAGGATACGACGGAAATGTCTTTGAATATGAAACGGATGAATTTAAGGTATTATTTAAAAAATTAGCCGTATTCAGTTGATTTATAGATGATTGGTAATATGTACTACTTCCTAAGTTTACCGAAGCAGAAAAGCGAGAGTTTGGATTTGCTTTCTGATCTTGATTGTGCGACCAACGAATGTTATAAATATTAGATTTACTATAATCAGGAAAACCTCGTTGACTATTAATTAAAGCTTCAAACCGTACACTTACATTTCCTCTAAAACGATATCGCAACGCATAATTGCTTTCGCCTCTAAAGGCATAACTTCCATTTGTATAATAATCGCCCAAAAGTGCCAAATCAAAATAATCGCTCACAGCAAAATAATAACCACCATTTTGGAAGAAATATCCGCGACTGCTATTTTCACCAAAAGTTGGAAAAATAAATCCAGAAGTTCTATCATCTGTCAAAGGAAAATACGCAAACGGAAAACCAATTGGCGTTGGCACATCTGCGATATACATATTGGTTACTCCTGAAACAATTTTTTTACCGGGAACTAATTTAATTTTTCGCGCTAGAAAGTAATATTCAGGATTGTCAAGATCTTTAGAAGTGGTAAATTTTGCATTTTTAATAAAAACTACGGAATCATTTTCCTTTTTTGTCAACTCTCCATAAATCTGAGTACCATTTTGCTCAGTTCTGGAATTCCAAATCAATGCTTTTTCGGTGTCCAAATTGAATCGAATAGAATCAGGTTCCACAATACTTTCTGCTTGTTTAAAATAGGGTGATTGCGAATATACGCCTGCGGAATCCTTTAAACGACCTGCGTACACTTCATTCTTTTCATAATCTAATATAATAATTCCCGACTTTAACTCTGTATCTTGATAATACAATTCGGCTTCATTATATAAGTAGATTTGTTTTGTGCGCTGACTAATTTTTACATAATCTTTCGCTTTATACTTTACCAAATCTAATAATACAGGTGCTTTTTCAGGAACAGAATCTTTTTGAATAGAATCGTTCTTCACAGAATCATTCACTTTGCGTGTTCCTATTTTAATAGAATCTTTCAGGTTTACCTTCAAAGTATCCGTTGGCTCAATAAAAGGCTTTAATGGAAGCTTTTTCCGCTCGGGAAGTTCTTGTGAAATAGCAAACGAACTAATCAATAGTAGGATTAGTTGTATACCTATGTAAAATCTTTTTGTCCGCAATGCTCTAGTCCAAATTCGTTATAATTCACAAAAGAAAGATTTCTTTTATGAATAGTCAAGTAACTTTTATATTTTCGTTTCAAATATAGGTCGTAAAAGTATGGCTCAATAATTGAAGTGCCAAACCTGTTAGTGTATTTTTATCATAGATTTATGAAAAATTAATCATAATTAACACAATAAGGAACGTAGATTAACATTATTATACTATAATCAAATAAAAAGAGCCGACATAATTAAGTTTATGTTAACATATATAGGTGTTGGCGAATTGTATTTGACCTACTAAAGATATAAACGAACAGCTAAAAATCGAATTTATGCAAAAATATTTTTTACTTTTAATGATGCTCTGCACGACTAGTTTTTTAGTTGCGGCGAACGGAACCACAGAAAAGAATCCTCCAAAAAAGAAAAAGCAATTTGTTGTAATGCTTGATGCTGGACATGGCGGAAGAGACACAGGAACACCAGGAACTGGACGTTATAAAACCACGGAAAAGGACATTGCTTTAGATGTTTCATTGGCGTTGGGAAAGATGTTAGAAAAACTTCCTAATGTAAAAGTTATTTACACACGCACCAAAGATACGTATCCAACATTACAGCAACGTGCTATAAAAACGAATAAGAAAAAAGCAGATTTATTCATTTCTATTCACTGCAATGCGCAACCTGGAAAAAAAGGAACAGCATACGGTTCGGAAACATTTGTATTAGGGTTGAGTAAAAATAAATCAAATTTAGAAGTTGCCAAGCGCGAAAACTCGGTGATTTTATTGGAAGACAATTATGAAGAAACTTATGGCGGATTCGATCCAAACTCGCCAGAATCATTAATAAGCTTAATTATCATGCAAGAAGAATACTTAGATCAAAGTATTGAAATTGCATCGTACATTCAAAAAGAATTTAAAACTACTGCAAAACGTAAAGATAGAGGCGTAAAGCAAGCAGGTTTTTGGGTATTATCAAAAACGTATATGCCAAGTGTTTTGGTAGAATTGGGTTTTTTAACGCATAAAAAAGAAGAAGACTATCTAAACTCTAAAAAGGGTAAAAAAGTCATGACAAATTCTTTATATAATGCGATCAAAAAATATATTTCATTGCATGTGGATATTTCTTCAGATGCTAAAAATACCGTTGTAGATCATCACGAAAGTGAAGAAAAAGCGGTTTCAAGAGTATATAAAGATGTTACGTTTAAAGTACAATTGGCGGCGAGTTCTAAAAAGATTTCTACAAAAGCATATAATTTTAAAGGATTAAAAGAAATATCAAGAGAAAAAGCGGGAAAAATATTTCGTTATTTCTACGGAGAAACTTCTGATTATGAAGAAATAAAGCGTAAAAAAGAAGCAGCTATTCGCAAAGGGTATGCAACATGTTACATTGTAGCTTACAAAAACGGAAAAAAGATATCCTTAACAGAAGTGCTAAAACAATAATAAATTAGACAGATTCTTTGTAAAAAAATGGCTAATTTTGCGAAGTTCACAAATTTCCAAAAAATTGAAAAGATCTAGAGAAATCAAAACAGCATTACTGGTAATTACTGCGCTAGTGCTCTTATACTTCGGAATTAGTTACTTAATGTCAAGGTCTGTACTATCTAACGACAGAGTGTTTTATGCAGAATATGATAATGTTGGCGGTTTGGTTTCTTCTACCAAAGTTTTAATCAATGGCTATCAAGTAGGAAAAGTACAAAGCATTAAATTACAACCATCTGGAAAATCATTAGTTACACTTTCCTTAGACAACGATTTTAAATTTTCTAAAAATAGCTTAGTGCAATTGCAAGAAAGCGGTTTCATTGGCGGAAAAACGTTATCAATCAAGCTAAAGCACGATGGCGCTGCAATAGCAGTTTCGGGTGATACGCTTAAAACTGTCATAGAATTAGGAATGATTGATGCTTTTACCAATCAACTCTCACCATTACAAAGCAAAGTAGAATTAATGTTGGTAAGTGCAGATTCTTTGTTAACTTCTGTGAATCAAATTCTGAACGAAGAATCAAGAAATAACATCAAAAACAGCCTTCAAGATTTGACAACGACGGTTTCAAACTTCAAAAAAGCTTCAGGAACACTCAATTCGCTTTTAGACGGAAACAAAGATAAGTTAGACAATACGTTTACAAATCTTGACAAAATGGCGTCCAATATGGCTACAATTTCTGATTCGTTGGCTGCATTAGAACTCAACGAAACCATGAAGCAAATGCAAGGAACTCTCAAACGATTTGATAACATCATTGCAGGAATTGAAAATGGAAAAGGTTCTGTTGGAAAGCTATTGAAAGATGATAAACTCTACGACAATCTTACAGGAGCATCTTTACAAATGGAACAACTGTTAGAAGACATGAAGTTGAATCCGAAACGATACGTACACTTCTCATTATTTGGAAAACGTCCAAAACAATACGAGGAACCAAAAGAAGACGAAAAAGAAGAAACCGAAGAAAAGAAAAACTAAGCTTAACCACCTAAACATATACTACTCATGGAGTACATTCCAAACATTCTATTTGCCATACTCTTAATTTTCGGCATAGGTTACTTCGGAAAAAATGTTAAAAAACTATCCCGAAACATCAATCTAGGAAAAGATGTAGATCGTTCTGACAACAAATCACAACGCTGGAAAAACATGGGAATGATTGCGTTGGGACAATCAAAAATGGTGCGCAGACCAATTGCAGGTTTCTTTCATATCATTGTATATGTCGGATTTGTAATCATAAACATTGAAGTCTTAGAAATTATCATTGACGGACTTTTCGGAACACACCGCGTTTTCACTAAAGTTTTACCAGACAGCATTTATGGTTTCCTAATTGGAACATTTGAAATACTAGCAATTGGTGTATTAATCTCTGTAATCATATTTTGGATTCGTAGAAATATAATCAAGTTAAAACGTTTTCTAAGTGCCGAAATGAAAGGTTGGCCAAAAAGTGACGGAAACATCATTCTATACTTTGAAATAGTTTTAATGACGTTATTTATTGTGATGAATGCTGCCGATATATCTTTTCAACAAGCTGGAAACGGAAATGTAATCAGTCAATATCTATATCCTTTATTCGAAGGAAATGTTGAAACTGCACATATTATTGAAAAAGTAGCTTGGTGGTTGCACATTGCGGGAATTTTAGTGTTTCTAAACTACTTATACTTCTCAAAACACTTACACATTCTATTAGCATTTCCAAATACGTTTTATGCGAATTTAAAGCCTAAGGGCGAATTTGTAAACGATGCAAATGTGACAAAAGAAGTCATGTTAATGATGGATCCGAATGCTGATCCGTTTGCCGCTCCAGCAGAAGGAGAAGATGAAGGCGAACCAGAAAAATTTGGAGCTTCAGATGTGCAAGATTTAAATTGGGTTCAATTACTAAACTCGTATACGTGTACGGAATGTGGACGTTGCACAAGTGAATGTCCTGCAAACCAGACAGGGAAAAAACTATCGCCACGTAAAATAATGATGGACACTAGAGATCGTCTAGAAGAAGTCGGAAAAAACATTGATGCAAACAAAGGCACATTTATCGATGATGGAAAATCGTTATTAAATGATTATATCACACCAGAAGAATTATGGGCGTGTACATCTTGTAATGCTTGTGTAGAAGCGTGTCCTGTGAGTATTGATCCGTTATCCATTATCATGGAAATGCGTAAATACTTAGTTATGGAGCAATCAGCGGCACCAACAGAACTAAACGTTATGATGGGGAATATTGAAAACAATGGAGCACCTTGGCCATATAATCAAATGGACAGACTCAATTGGAAAGATGAAAACTAAGCAGTTAAAAAATAAAGTGACAACTTAAAAATATACGACAATGAAAGTACCTACAATGGCAGAATACATGGCGGAAGGAAAACAACCTGAAGTACTATTTTGGGTTGGTTGTGCAGGAAGTTTTGACGACAGAGCCAAAAAAATAACGAAAGCTTTCGTAAAAATACTAAACAACGCAAATGTTGAGTTTGCAGTATTAGGTGCAGAAGAAAGTTGTACTGGCGATCCTGCAAAACGTGCTGGAAACGAATTTCTATTTCAAATGCAAGCCGTGACTAACATTGAAGTCATGAATGCGTACGATATCAAAAAAGTAGTGACAGCGTGTCCACATTGTTTTAATACGCTTAAAAACGAATACCCAGGATTGGGTGGAACGTACGAAGTAATGCATCATACGCAATTTCTAAAATCATTACTTGATGATGGAAGATTGAAGATTGAAGGCGGAAGTTTTAAAGGAAAAAAGATCACGTTTCATGATCCGTGTTACTTAGGTCGTGGCAATGAAGTGTATGAAGCTCCACGTGAACTAATTCGCAAGTTAGATGTTGAGTTGGTAGAAATGAAAAACTGCCGAAAAAAAGGACTTTGTTGTGGTGCCGGAGGCGCGCAAATGTTTAAAGATGCTGAACCTGGAGACAAAGAAGTAAATATTGAACGTACGGAACAAGCATTAGAAGTACAACCAGATATCATTGCGACTGGTTGTCCATTCTGTAATACGATGATGACGGACGGAATTAAAAATAAAGAAAAAGAAGACAGCGTAATAGTGCAAGACATCGCAGAACTCATTGCAAACGCACAAGACTTATAATAAAACTAGAAGTCGTAAACTAAAAACACATGCTCGTAGAATTTAATACAATTTCAGAAGAAGCCAAAGTTTGGATTTACCAAGCAAACAGATCATTTAGCGAAACTGAATTAGAAGAAATAAAGGCAAAACTTGCTGACTTCATCACACAATGGACAGCACACGGAAGCGACTTACAAGCTTCCTTTGAAATCAAATACAAGCGTTTCATAATCATTGCTGTAGATCAAGATACACAAGCGGCAACAGGTTGTTCTATTGATGCTTCGGTTCGTTTTATTCAACAATTAGAAAAAGACTACAATGTTGATTTAATGGACAAAATGAACGTTTCCTACAAGCAAGGTGAATACATTGCATACAAAGACTTAAAAGACTTCCGTAAAATGGCAAAAGACAATGCTGTGACAGGAAAAACCATTGTATTCAACAATTTGGTAACTACAAAAGCAGATTTTTTAGAAAACTGGGAAGTTCCTGCAAGTGAAAGCTGGCATGGACGTTTTCTGAATTAATTATCATTATACATACAAGAGACTAATTCAAAAGGTCTCTCAGAACGTCATTACGAGAAATTTATAATCTCGAAGTAATCTGTGCATTCATACCTTCAATTTCCGTCAAACTGAACTTGATTCAGTTTCACATAATCTTTGAAAATTTATGTTATTAACCTGAGTTCGATATAAGTTTACTCAAATAAAATTTTGAACATATTTCTAAAATAAGTGCTAAATATTTGATTTTTCATTTTGTTATTTTCGTTTTCTTTGCTCGCACAAAGAATACTGAATCAAGTTCAGCACAGACGTCAACAAAAGAAAGTGCGCTTTTCCAGAGGCATTTTTAGTTTTTCTTTTTTGGAAAAACTAAAACCGCATGAATTTTTCTAAATTTTTTAGTTCACGGTTTTCTATTTTAAATTAAGGAGTTCATGAATCTTCGATTTCCAAGGATTCGAAAATTCTTAACGAAAAATCCCTGCTATACTTCGGAAAAGACAAAAAAACACTCTGAAATTTTATATCGAACTCACGTTAATCAGATTTCGATTTGGTACTGAATAAAGTTCAGTATATGGTTTAGAGTGACGTTTTCAAGTCTTATCTTATAGCCTTTTTTTAGTTTTGTAAAATTATTTCTTCAGACAATTCTCTACAACTTCTTGAGAATACTACTTTTATCCTAACATTCCTACGGTAAAACCGTAAATGGTTGATTTTCAAATGCACTATCTTTAGAAAAACTAAAAAACCACACCATGAAAAAAAGAAGTTTAAAAAATCTGAAATTAAACAAAAAAGCCATTTCTTCATTTGGAGATACTTACGAAAAAGTAAAAGGTAGAGGTACAGTAAACCAAACTTGTGAAGCCAATGGAACTTGGGGAGATCGTTGTATGGTTTGTCACGAACAATAAATTATATCTAACTTCAATATGTTTATAAGGAAACATTTTTAATAAAATGTAAATTTATAAGTTGGATAAAAGTAGAAAGTCCTGTTCGAAAGAGCGGGGCTTTTTTGTGTTATACCATTTATAGGTTGAATTTCTTGTAAAAGAAAAGGGCGTTTTAATATGGTAAATGGTATTATTGTTTGGATAGGTTAGCTTATTAAGAAAATACATTGAATACCAGCGATGAATAAAATAGCCAAACATCTTAGAGTTCATTTGGTGTAAAAATATCTAATTTGCAAAAAGTCTTGTTAATTTTTAACAGGACTTTTTTGAATTGTGTATATTTACATTCTTAACCCCTAGTTAATAATAGCCCTACGTGTTTAAAAGTCTCAAATATTACATTGGCGTATTTGTTGTATTAGCAATTACTTGGTTTTTGTTGCACAGCATCATAAACAATTATGAAGCCCTAGAGCAACAAAAAATTGATGCACAACTAAGCAAAGCGCATACCGACGCTATGATAAACGCAAAAGCCGGTATAGAGGTATATGCAACCTTAGTGTCGTCATTAAAAAGCTACACAAAAAATAGTAAACAATTCCCTACGGAGATTCAGTTACAAACGTATCTAAATGACTTTCTGAAAGAAATAAAATTCAACGATTCTATCTTAGTGAACTACATTGATACAAACCATGTGTTTCAATATGTAATCACACCTCAAAAAATAGATCCGAATGCGTTAAAAGGAATTTCTGTGAAATCGTTTCTGTCTCAAGAAAGAGTTGATGAGTTGGATGTATTAATGCAAAACAATACCATAAAACTATTTACGCCAATCAATCTCAGAGAAGGTTGGGCAGGTTTTCCTTTTAACTTCTCCGTAAAAAATAGCGAAGGTGAAATTTTAGGGTATATGGCGCCAGTACTCAATGTAAAGTATTTATTAGATTACTTTTACGAAAGTAATAATCAAGATATTTATGTGCGTAAGTTTTTAATAAACGACTCTATAAGTTTAACTCGTGAAGCGGTTTATGACGGATCTGAAATTTTCAACACATCCAGAGACGCTGAATACTTTGAAAATTTCAATGTCAAAGAAGAAGACTTTATCTACTCAACAATTCAGTTATTTGGATTAAAACTAAAAGTTGGAAGCGCTTATAAAAAATCGCCAATAATCAATAAAAACATTCGTAAATATTCATATATATGGTACGGAATAGCTGCCTTATTATTAATATTAGTACTCATACAATTTTTAAAGAATAAAGTACTAAACAGAAATCTACGCGAAGCCAATGGCATTGTTGTTTCTAAAAATGATGAATTAGAAAATAGTATTACCAACATCCAAACGTTAATCAAGGAAATACATCACAGAGTAAAAAATAACATGCAAATGATTTCTGGGATTCTAACAATGCAAGAAGATGAATATGAGGATGAAAATGTAAAAAGTGCGCTTCGGGATAGTCAAAACAGAATCCAGTCGATGTCATTAGTGCATGAAAAATTATATGGTACCGATACTTTAAAAGATGTACATATTAATGAATATGTTGCACAACTCATTCTATCTATAGAAAATACGTTGGGTAACAAGGATTTAGAGTTAGCGACAGAGATTGAGATTGACGAAAAACTAAGCTTCGATGGCGATACAACGGCGAATCTTGGATTGATGATTAATGAATTGACCACGAACTCGTTTAAACACGGCTTTAAAAAAGATAGAAAAAATAGTATTTCAATTTCAATTACTAAAACAGGTGATTATTACAAACTCATCTATAAAGATAGTGGAGATGGTTTGCCGGATGATTTTGACTTTGAATCAACTACTTCCTTAGGAATGCAATTAATACAAATACTTATTGAGCAACTAAGTGGTAAATTTAAGTATACAAGAGTTCCTGAAAAGGCTTATGAAATATATTTCAAACCCATTGTATCAAGCTTTACTGTTTAAAGCAAATTCTTGGATTGCATGGTACAAAACTAAACTCGCGCGTCATGGAAACAATGATGTAACCGTCACACAATCCAAAATTCCATACCGTTGATTTTCAGTTGAGAAGTTGGCAATTTTATAAATGTGATATATACCTCAATTGTTAAATCTTTCAATTATTAAATTTTTCAATCTTTAAATCCTTTTCAATTCTTTTTTGTATGCGAGAAAGTCTGTACATTTAATCTGTATTTGAGTTAAGGATAGAAACGGCATCCTTTTTAAAGCTATTTTACGTCATTACGAGGAGGAACGACGAAGTAATCTGCCCATTAAGAGCACAAATTACCTTGAAACTTCTACCATTTTTTGGAATGACTATTGCTTTAAAAAGATACAGTGTATAGCCTGACCTCCGTTTTTACGGTGGGAACTCCATAATAATGAAAGAGAATTTTCCCTATGAAGAAATATAGTATCGTACTCCTTGTGATCGTTTCCCTTTTTATAATAAGCGCACAACAACCGCATCCTTTTTACACACAAAACTACACCGCTCAAGATCAGTGGATAGATAGCGTCTACAACAACATGACGCCAAAAGAACGCATTGGACAATTGCTAACGATTGCGGCGTATTCTAACAAAGGATTGGCGCATGAAAACCGCGTGAAACAACATATTATGAAATATCATGTGGGCGGAATTACGTTTTTTCAAGGAAATCCAACACGACAAGCAGAATTGACAAATCAGTTTCAAAAACTCTCTAAAATTCCATTGCTAATTTCTATGGATGCCGAATGGGATTTGGGAAAACAACTTAACTCAGCACATCGTTTTCCGTACAATATGATGCTTGGCGCGATTGAAAACGATACCATTATTGAACAAATTGGACAACGCATTGGCGAACACAGTAAACGAATCGGCGTACACGTTAATTTTGCACCAATAACTGCTGTACAAATAGAACCAGACAACATGATTATTGGAAATCGTTCTTACGGAGAAGACATAAATTCGGTTTCAAACAAAGCGGCGGCATTCGCCAAAGGATTGCAACGTACAGGAACGATTGCTGTGGCAAAATATTTTCCAAGCTTAGGAAATAAAAATCGAAATACTAGCAATGAATTTCCAACTTCTGTACTCTCAGAAACATACCTTGATAGCATACAAATTGCACCTTACAAACGCCTCATTAGCGACAATATTGGCGGAATCATGGTAGGAAATTCATACGTGCCAAGTTTAGAACCTATTGAGAATTTACCAGCTTCGTTATCGTTCAACATTGTAACAAAAAAGCTCAGAAACGAAATGGGTTTCAACGGACTCATCTTTTCGGATGCGCTAAATGAGAAAAATCTAACTAAAGACAAAGAAGTTGGCGAAGTAGAATTAGCGGCTTTTTTAGCTGGAAATGATGTGTTACTGTTGCCAGAAAATGTACCTGCTATCATTGAAAAATTTGAACAAGCTATGATGCTAGGAACTATCAAAGAAGAGCGCTTGGCATTTTCTGTAAAAAACATACTGAGAGCAAAGCACAAGCACGGTCTCAAAACGTTTGAAGCGATACAGATAGATTCTATTCCTGAAGCTGTACACAGTATAAAAGACGATCTTTTGCACCGAAAAGCGGTAAAACATGCTATTACGGCTGTAAAAGTATCAGACAATTTGTTGCCAATTAAAAGCTTAGACTTACAAAAAATTGCATATGTTGCTATGGGCGATGCTGACGGAACCACTTTTGTAAATACCTTACGGAAATATGCTGCTGTCAAAATCATCAAAGAAAAAAACTTAGCCGATGTCGTTGAAAAACTAAAACCGTATACAATTGTAATCATTGGTTTTCACAAATCGGACGCAACTCCAACGGAAAGCTACAAATTTACAAACAGAGAAATTGTGTGGTTGCAAGAAATTGCGCGTACCAATACGGTAATCTTGGATGTCTTTGCAAGTCCGTATAGTCTATTAAAAATAAAAAGCTTTACCAACATAGATAACATTCTAGTATCGTATCAAAACAGTGACGTTTCACAAGAAATCTCGGCACAAATCATCTTTGGAGCATTAAAAGCACAAGGAAAATTGCCAGTTGCTATCAAAGATGAATTTCCAATATTCACAGGAATAGAAACGACAACGTTGCCACGTTTAGGATACGATTTGCCAGAATCGGTAGGTGTAAACAGTATCAAACTACACCGAATAGATTCTTTGGCAGCATTAGTTGTTTCTGAAAAAATGGCGCCAGGTGTGCAATTGCTCATCGCCCGAAAAGGGAAAATTATCTATCATAAAAACTTCGGTTATCATACGTATGAGAAAAAGCGAAAAGTTACCGACAGAGATATTTATGATATCGCTTCCATGACAAAAATATTGGCAACGTTGCCTTTAGTCATGCATTTAGAAGAAAACAAAAAACTTGCATTGACTTCAAAGCTTGGCGATCTGTTGCCAACATTTAAAGGATCGAACAAAGAGAAGTTGACAATTGTAGAAATAATGTCGCATTACGCGCAATTAAAACCTTGGATTCCGTTCTACATCAACACGTTGGATAGTGTTACTAAGAAACCCGATAGCAAATGGTATAGCACTAAAAAATCGAAAACATTCAACATCAAAGTCGCTGACAAACTCTACATGAATGTGGAATATAAAGATTCCATGATGCAGCGGATTATAGATAGTGACTTGCTTAAAAGAAAACGCTACAAATACAGCGATTTGCCTTTTTACATTTTAAAAGAGTACGTAGAAACCCAATATAATGGAGACCTCAACATATTAACGCAGCGTTTCTTTTACCAATCATTGGGCGCGCACAGCATGACGTACAATCCGTTAGAAAAATTTTCAAAAAATATGATAGTTCCTTCGGAAGAAGACGACTACTACCGAAATCAAACCTTGCAAGGATATGTTCACGATATGGGCGCAGCAATGCAAGGTGGAATAGGAGGACACGCAGGCTTGTTTAGTAATGCCAATGATGTTGCTAAAATGATGCAAATGTATATGCAAGGCGGAACATACGGAGATAAAAAGTACTTTGATGCGGCAACGATTGCCAAATTCAATACCTGTTATTACTGTCAAGATGACAACAGACGCGGCGTAGGATTTGACAAACCACAATTGGGCGATGCTGGACCAACGTGCGGTTGTGTTTCCATGACAAGTTTTGGACATTCTGGATTTACAGGCACGTATACGTGGGCAGATCCTGATGAAGAAATTGTGTATGTATTCCTATCCAACAGAACCTATCCGACCATGTCGAATAGAAAACTAATTAAAACTGATATACGAACCAAAATTCAAAAGCTCATTTATGAAGCTATTGAAAAGTAAAATAAACCAATGAAAATAGCCATAGTATGTTACCCAACATTTGGCGGTAGTGGCGTTGTTGCTACCGAACTAGGAATTGCCTTAGCCAATAGAGGACACGAAATACATTTCATTACGTACAAACAGCCAGTTCGCTTGGCATTATTAGGCGAAAACATTCACTTTCACGAAGTAAACGTACCCGAATATCCATTATTCCATTACCAACCATATGAATTGGCATTGTCGAGCAAATTGGTAGATATGGTCAAACTTCATAAAATAGATTTGTTACATGTACATTACGCTATTCCGCATGCATATGCAGGTTATATGGCAAAAAAGATGTTGGCAGAAGAAGGAATTTCTATTCCGATGGTGACAACGTTGCACGGAACAGACATTACGTTGGTAGGAAGTCATCCGTTTTACAAATCGGCAGTTACGTTTAGTATTAACAAATCGGATGTTGTAACGTCGGTTTCAGAAAGCTTAAAGCGAGATACATTGCGTTTGTTCGATATAAAAAAAGAAATAGACGTCATTCCCAATTTTATAGATGTTAGCAAACATATTGATAATGAGTTCACAGATTGTCAACGTAGTTTGATGGCAACGGATGATGAAAAAATAATCACGCATATTAGTAACTTCAGACCTGTAAAGCGTATTGGTGATGTAGTTCGTATTTTTAATGAAATTCAAAAAGAAATTCCCGCAAAACTCATGATGGTTGGCGAAGGACCAGAGCGCGAACCAGCGGAATTGTTATGTGAAGAACTCGGTATTTTGAATAAAGTGATCTTTTTAGGAAATAGTAATGAGATTGATAAAATACTGTGTTTCTCTGATTTGTTCTTATTACCGTCAGAAACGGAAAGTTTCGGATTGGCAGCTTTGGAAGCGATGATTTCTTCCGTTCCGGTGATATCAAGCAATACAGGAGGAATTCCAGAAGTAAATGTTCATGGAGTTTCAGGATATTTAAGTACAGTTGGTGATGTAAAAGACATGTCGCGCAATGCACTTAAAATACTAAAAGATGATGCTGAACTTCAAAAATTCAAAAAAGGTGCTAAAGAACAAGCCTTAGCATTTGATATCAATAAGATTGTACCAATTTATGAAGCTATTTATCAAAAGGCGTTTGAAATGGCGTGACTTTTCGCTTTGCTCAATTCAAAGATTTAAGCATTCAAAGATTCAAGGTTAGCTGGATTGCTCTTAGACTTGTTCCCGCGCAGGCGGGAATCTCTTAGACTCGCTGTCGCTGTTAGATTAGTTTGGTTGCTGATACTGAGTAAGTCTAAATGCTGATATTTGAATTATTCACACATTAGATAAACTCATAAACCTATAAACTATAATTCGCTTTGCTCTTGGATTAGTTCGGTTGCGGACACTGAGCGGAGTCGAAGTGTGGATCGCTTTGCTCTTGGTATTTTGGTATGTGAATTGCTCACAAAATGGATAAACTCATAAACCTATAAACTTTTAAACTATAATTCGTTTGGCTTTGGTTGTTAGTTACTATTTCGTCAGTTCGAGTGATTTTGAAGTGAAACGGAAAAATTGTATCGAGAACAGCTTTGGAATCGCTTCTCGATACTAATTTTTATATATGCTAGCTTCGCTCGATAAATAAAAATTCACTCGAAGTGACGTTGAATGCTATTTTAATTGTTCATAATACATATAATTTCACCTAACACCTAACACCTAACACCTAACACCTAACAGCCATAACTCAAAAACTCATTCCCCCAACACCAACGATTCCGAATTGATACAAAAACGCAATCCACTTGGTTCTGGACCATCAGGAAATACGTGTCCTAAATGTGCGTCGCAAGTACTGCAAGTCACTTCTACGCGAATCATGCCGTGTGTACTATCTTTAATATAATCAATCACATTAGCTGTTACAGGCTCTGTAAAACTTGGCCAACCGCTGCTAGAATCAAACTTCAAATTCGAATCAAACAAAGGTGTATTACAACATGTGCATTCATACACACCAGGATCATAGCGACTGCAATGTTCTCCAGAAAATGCGCGTTCTGTACCTTTTTGGCGTGTAATGCGGTATTGCTCAGGTGTTAATTGTGCAATCCATTCAGCTTCAGTTTTCTCAACGCGTGTGTCTGGTTTATTGTTGCCATGTGTGGCATAGCGGATGATATCTTTCCAAGTAAGCATAGTTCTTTTTTTTGTGGTGTAAAGATACGGAGATTGTTGGGATTTTGGACTTGCTTGGATTGTTAGACCTTTTAGATGTGTTAGACTTCAAGGTTACACGAAATTATTTTAATACGTCACTGCGAGGAGTGAGCGACGTGGCAGTCTGTTAGTTGTGGATTTCAAGAGGCAGATTGCTTCACTCCGTTCGCAATGACGTTTGCTTTCGTCACTGCGAGAAGTATGCGACGTGGCAGTCTGTGTGTTGGAAAACGAGAGGCAGATTGCTTCACTTCGGTCGCAATGACGTAATCGAGATTGTAATAACGTACCGAGGGCTGAGGTTCTCGAAGCCCGAAATATTCACAAATAATTAACACCCATTAATACTATACATATTGCACGATAGAAAACTATGTAGTAAATTTGATATTATTAAAAAAATGAAACATATGAACGAATTAAAACAACTAATGCCTGTAAGCGCTTTGAAAGAAGATGCAAAAGTGGCTTTTTACAAAAAAACATATACACACTTAGCAATGGCAGTATTGCTTTTTGTAGTGGTAGAGTGGATATTCTTTCAAATTCCCGCAGTGGTAAACTTTGCATTCTCATTAACTGAAGGTTGGCTTTGGCTTGTAATGCTAGGCGGATTTATGTTTGCGACCAATTATGCAGAGCGTATGGCAATGAAAACGAAAGATAAAAACAAACATTACTTAGGATTATTACTGTATGTCGTAGCAGAAGCTTTCATTTTTATTCCATTAATCGGAATAGCAATGTCGATTTCTGAATCACAATCGGGAGACAGTTCAGGATTATTAACACAAGCAGGAATTATGACGCTGGCGTTATTCACAGGATTATCTGCTATTGTATTGTTGACTAAGAAAGATTTTTCATTCTTACGTTCTATCCTAACGGTTGGTTTCTTTATTGCTTTGGGACTTATATTAGCAGGAGTATTATTCGGATTCAACTTAGGCTTATGGTTTAGTGTCGGAATGGTTATTTTGGCGGCAGGTTCTATTTTATACCAAACGTCAAATATGGTACACAATTATGAAGAAGATCAGTATGTAGCGGCTTCTTTAGGATTGTTTGCTTCTTTAATGTTACTTTTTTGGTACATTTTAAGCATCTTCATGAGAGACTAATTTCAGATTATAATATATTTAAAAACCGTTTTGCAGCAATGTGAAACGGTTTTTTTGTGACTTTTGCAAGGGAGCATGCTCCCTTGTATATAACGCTTCATTACGAGCTATTTCATAAGAAAGTAAGTAAAACTCCTTTAAAAAAATGTTAAATAGCAACGCTTATAAACAAAACGCTACGCTTACAAAATTCATAGTGCATAAGCCAATATGTTTTTTTACTTTTCTACTCATATTAATTAAAAAAAGAAAAGAATATGTCAGTAAACTTTAAAGTAATTCAACGTAAAAATCCACGTGACTTGGCAGCAGCACCAAAAAGCTATGCCATTGCAATCAATAGCGGAACTGTAGATATAGACAGACTCGCAGAATTAGTGGGAGACGGTTCCACAGTACGTCAAAATGATATCTATGCCGTTATCATTGGTTTAGTCAACACCATTCAAGGTGAACTCAAAGAAGGGCGTAGTGTAAGCTTGGGCAAACTAGGAATATTTTCCATTTCGGTAAGTAGTGAAGGTTCCGATACGCCCGAAGAAGTAAATGCAAACAATATAAAAAGTGCTAAAGTGCGGTACCGTCCTGGGAAGGAACTCAAGAATATGCTTAAAACATTGGAGTATAGTAAGATTAGTAGTTAGAAATCAGTATTGAGTAGTTAGTATTGAGTATTGAGAAAGCATCATTGCAATTAGTTTTGTAATGGTGTTTTTTTATTGACTAGTATATAGTAGTTGAAAGGTTTTTACCAAAATTATAGTAAGCAAAGCAATAGTGTTTGTAACATTGCGTACTTTTATCCTACACATACGATGTAATTTATAATGCACTCACTAAATGACACTAAGCGAACTTAAAGATAGAATCAAAGCACTACCAGCTAAAAAGCAAGAAGGACTCAATAATTTGAAAGTTGTAATCAGCTACTCTTATATTAATGTAGAACAAACGTTAACAGGGTTTGTTGACATTTATCGCTTTTTGAAGAACCAACACACAGATTGGGCAAAAGAGGAAGTTGTACCTGAATATTTAGAGACTTCAAAAGCTTTTTTTAAACATATTTTAGAGAATTTAGAGAAATACATAGAAAATAATTTTGAGGAAGATCGCTATCATAAAGATAAAAAGTATATCACAAATTCTATAAAGTTATTAAAGTTTGATAAATATAAGTCAAGATATGTATTTACTAGTAAGATTCCAGAAACAGAATTCTTGAAATCCTTACACAATACTTATCCAAAAAGCGTTAGTGCTGCAGCTATATTTCTTGCAGGTGATGGTATTGAAATATCAACTGATTATAGTAATGAAGGATTACTAACATCTTATGATTTCATAGGAATGCAACAAGCGTATGAATTCCGTTTACAAGACAATGAGCGCGTACGAAGAAGCGAACTTGAAAAGAAAAGCTTAGAAGCACTTCGTGATGAATTTAATAAGTACATTATTGAAGCGCAAGATACTCTAAATAAACACGTTCAAGAAAATACCAAAATGCTTCAAGAAAAAACAGAACATATAGAAAGCCTCATTAACGAAAAGGAAAAACTGTACACTGATTGGCATTCAAAAAATGATTTAAATTACACCGACTGGCTCACCCAAACAAAACAATCCTTCCAAACCTTTGACGAAGAAAGCAAACAAAACATCAAAGAAAAAGAAGAACTCTACACTGAAAAACTAAAACTAGAAGCACCAGCAACCTATTGGCGAGAGCGCGCATTAAAACTCCGAAAAGAAGGCAACCGATGGATGTATTTCCTCATTGCTGTTACGGTAATTGCGGTGGTGATGCTTGGGTTTGTATTACATTTTATTTCAGACGGAACACTCAAAGAACTCTTTGCCGCAAATGGTAGTGCCATTCGTTGGTCTGTGGTGTTTATTACATTTGTATCTTTCTTAGCATTTGCCATTCGTACGTTTGCAAAACTTATGTTTAGTGCGTATCACTTGGTACGTGATGCCGAAGAGCGGGAACAATTGGCGTATGTATACCTAGCATTAAAAAAAGAACAAGGTATTGACGATACAGAGCGACACCTCGTTATGCAGTCTATATTTAGTAGAGCAGATTCTGGATTACTCAAAGCGGATGCCGCACCAACAATGCCAGGTAATATATTAGATAAACTGTCCAAATAGTACTGAGTACTGAGAAATCAGTATTGAGTTAAAAAAGCACCATCGTATAATATGAATACGATGGTGTTTTTTTTAATTTCAACAATCAACAATCAACAATCAACAATCAACAATCAACAATCAACCAAAATAAGTACTTGAGCAAAAAACATTCTACTCAAGAGCACAGATTCTCCGCTCTTGAGTAAAAATAATTCTACTCAAGAGTAAAAAACAGGAGCTGCTGAGTAGCTGAAAACATTAGCTTTTTTACATACTCTTCTAGGTAAGTATACAGAGCATGGAAACAGAACGGAAATTTGCATGAAGCTACCCGAAAAATCATATAACTCATAATGTCTAGCATAACTATAGAAGCGTACGGTTTACCGTAATCCTACTTCGTTAATAAAATGTAGTATTGTATACGAAGCTTTTTATAGGACTTTGTTGTGAAAACCAACAATTGTTTTTTATATTTGAGAATGTAAGAATTTGTTTTATGAAATGTAGATTTTAATGCTGCACAAAAGCTGAAAGGATTACATGTAGAACTTGCTACCAATACTATGATATTTAACGAAGATTCCAGAGTAAAAATACCTTCCATATTACATTTAATTCAATTGGGTTATCAATACCTTTCTTTGAAAACTAATGTATGGGATGAACGCACCAATATATTTACCTCCATATTTAAAGCGCAAATAAAACAGATCAATCCAGGGATTGCTGATGCTGATGTCAACAGAATTTATGATGAAGTATCGTTGTCGCTGGAAAATGAAGACTTAGGACGTGCTTTTTATAATAAGTTAATAGATCAGTCAGGAGTGAAACTTATAGATTTTGAAAACTTTAACACCAATTCTTTTCATGTAGTTACGGAGCTTCCGTATAAAAAAGATGATGATAGTTTTAGACCCGATATTATTCTACTAATCAACGGAATACCATTAGTGTTTATAGAAGTAAAAAAGCCAAACAATCGCGATGGAATATCAGCGGAACACAAACGCATGCAACGCCGTTTTCAAAACAAGAAATTCCGCAAGTTTATCAACCTTACGCAATTAATGGTGTTTTCTAACAACATGAAGTATAGTGATGACGATATACTAATGTTAGAAGGTGCATTTTACAGCACTACAAACTATAAGAAACCTATATTCAATTACTTTAGAGAAGAAGAAACGTTTGATTTGCAAACGATTCTAAAACCAATTACAGCCGAAGAAGAAACCTTTGTGCTTAAAGATAACAACCTCTTAAGCATTCAGCAATCAAAAGAATTTCAATCTAATAAAAACCCCAACACGCCTACCAATTCCATTGCTACCTCTTTGTTTCAACGAACACGTTTGCAATTCATATTACAATATGCCTTTGCTTATGTTGAGGAAGAAAACGGTTTGGAAAAACACATCATGCGCTATCCGCAATTGTTTGCTACCAAAGCCATAGAGAATAAACTAGAAAATGGAATTAAAAAAGGAATTATATGGCATACACAAGGCTCTGGAAAAACGGCATTAGCGTACTTTAATGTAAAACACTTAACGGATTACTATCAAAAGAAAAGTATCATCCCTAAGTTTTACTTTATTGTAGATCGGTTAGACTTACTCACACAAGCAGCCAAAGAGTTTACTGCACGTGGACTTATTGTGTATAAAATAGACAGTAGAGAAGCGTTTAGCAAAGACATAAAATCTACCAAAGCGATTCATAATAATGTAGGGAAAGCAGAAATTACAGTCGTTAACATTCAGAAGTTTAGAGACGATCCCAATGTTATTAAAAACAATGATTATAATTTAAACATACAACGTATCTTCTTCTTAGATGAAGTACATCGTAGTTACAACCCTAAAGGAAGTTTTCTCGCCAACTTGGAATTAGCAGACAAACATTCTGTAAAAATAGGATTGACTGGAACACCATTATTAGGATCAGAATACAACTCTAGAAGCTTGTTTGGGAATTACATTCACAAATACTATTACAACCTTTCCATAAAAGATGGGTATACATTGCGACTCATTCGTGAAGAAATAGAAACAGGGTATAAGCTTGTATTGCAAGAAGCTTTAGAGAATATCAAAGTGTTACTAGGGAAAACAGAAAAAAACACCGTGTATGCGCATCATAAGTTTGTAGAACCAATGCTTGATTATATTGTAAAAGATATGGAGCAAGCCCGAATTTCTAACGATGATAACAGTATTGGCGGTATGGTGGTTTGCGATTCTTCCGAACAAGCCAAAATGATGTATGAGATATTTCAAAATAAATACGCTGTAAACTCAGATACATTGTTGTCAGCCGCCGCAGAAGAACCTCTCAGTTATGGCAACAACAAAAAAGAAGAAAGTAAAGTAATCACCGCACAAGTAATATTACACGATATAGGAAGCAAACAAGATCGAAGAAATTGGGTTTCCGACTTTAAAGCGGGCAAACTAGATTTTCTATTTGTATACCAAATGTTACTCACAGGGTTTGACGCAAAGCGTTTAAAGAAACTATACATAGGACGTAAAATAAAATCGCATAACTTACTGCAAGCATTAACGCGTGTAAACCGAACCTACAAAGAACATCGATACGGATATGTGGTAGACTTTGCAGACATTCAAAAAGAATTTGACAAAACCAACCAAGACTACTTTAACGAGTTGCAGTCAGAGTTGGGCGACGAAATGGAGCATTACTCCAACCTTTTTAAATCTGCCAAAGAAATAGAAGAAGAAATAGAAGAAATTAAAGACGTTCTTTTCAAGTTTGATACGAACAATGCTACGGTTTTTGGTAATCAAATATCTGAAATTACCGAACGTGCAGAAATACACCAACTAGCCAAAGCGTTACGAAATGCGAAAGAATTGTATAACTTAATTCGTCTGTCAGGTAATTTTGAATTGCTAGACAAGCTCGATTTTAGAAAGCTTTCCATACTATCACGCTTAGCAAATGATCGATTAGGACTGATTAATACCAAAATTGCGTTGGAAAACAATATGGACAACGCAAACATCCTAAACATAGCCTTGGAAGATGTAATTTTTGCCTTTACCAAAGTAAAAGAAGAAGAATTGGTATTGGCAGATTTATTAAAGAATACCCTGCAACGTACCCGCGAAATGCTTGGTGGCAACTTTGACCAAAAAGATCCTCAGTTTGTTACGCTAAAAGAAGAATTGGAACGTTTATTTAAAAAGAAAAACCTAAGCGAAGTTACTAAAGAAGAAATGGAAGCCAACATCAAAGCGTTGAATGCCATTTATGACAAAGCTAAAAAACTAGAGCGTGAAAACGAATTGCTAAAAGCCAAATACGATCACGATAAAAAATATGCACGCATCCACAAACGCTTACTAGAAAAAGATCCGTTAACGGACAACGAACGCAAACTGTTTGAAGCACTCAACGGATTGCGAAACGCTATTGACAAAGAACTTGGGCAGAATACCAAAATCATGGAAAACGAAAGCTATGTAGAACGCATGGTGATGCGTTTGGTAATAAATCAGTTTAAAACCGTACAAAAAATAGACATCAATACTTCGGATGTTAAACGAATCAATCGTATTATTGTAAACGAATATATGAATGAATACAACGGAAACGTAGCTTAAGGAATTATGAATTTTAAATGTTTAATGAAAAAGCAAGTTCCGATACCGTCACTGCGAGGAGTATGCGACGTGGCAGTCTGCTTCTAATACAACAAAAGTGTCAAATTACTTCTGCTGAGCTGCGTCGAAATGCAACAGCCGACAAGGAAATTAAAAATGTAAAATGCTAAATGTAAAATGTAAAAGTTCTATTTGATAACTAAAAACCAACAACCAACAACCAAATTAAAAATGTAAAATGTAAAAGTTTTAAGTTTAATCAATATCGAATATCGAACAATGAATAACGAATAACGAATAACGAAGTAATTGAATGCTAAATGATAAAGTCAAAATGTAAAATATAAAAGTCTTTTCTGAAAACCGATAACTGACAACCGAGAACTGACAACCAACACCTAATCCCTAAAAATGACAGCAACCATACAATTTGAAACCAAAACCAAAGCACTCATTGACGATCTTAAAAGTGTCTGTGCTAACTACGGTTTGGGAAATGATGGAAACGAATTTAAAATAATAACACAGGTTTTTCTATATAAGTTCTTAAACGATAAGTATGTATACGAACTCAAACAAAAAGAACCTGCGTTAGCCAAAGCAGAAGATTTTGACAAAGCTTTAGATAAATACAGTGAAGAAGATTTGGAAATGCTAACCATGCAAATAAGCGCAAACACAGCATACATTGCGCCCAAAAACTTCTTGTCGCGCTTATTTCAAGAACAAAACGAACCTAACTTTTCGGAGATTTTTGACCAAACCTTGCTCAACGTTGCCAAGGATAACACCGATATCTTTTCGGTGTTGACACAAGGTGGCGAAAAAGTAGTATTGTTTGAAAATCTTAGCAAGTATGTTACGGATAACAAAGATGCGTTTTGCAAAGCCATTGTAAACAAATTGGTTGGTTTTAGTTTTGAGCACATCTTTACACAGAAGTTTGACTTCTTTGCCACCATATTTGAATACTTAATAAAAGATTACAACACCAACAGTGGCGGTAAATATGCAGAATACTTTACACCGCATGCAGTTTCCAAAATTATGGCAGCTTGTTTGGTACCAAGTGGTACGGAAGTAAGCAATGCTACGTGTTACGATCCAAGTGCAGGTTCGGGGACGTTGTTAATGAACTTGGCGCATGCCATTGGCGAAGATAAATGTACCATATACTCACAGGATATTTCGCAAAAGTCGTCTGCCTTACTGCGTTTAAATTTGATTCTGAACAACCTCGTACATTCCATACAAAACATTATACAAGGAAACACCATCCTAAGTCCGTATCACAAACAAGACGACGGGCAGTTGGAACAGTTTGACTTTATCGTTTCGAATCCGCCATTTAAGTTAGACTTTTCTGATTACAGCGCCGATTTGGACAGCAAAGCCAATAAAGAACGCTTTTTTGCAGGTATTCCTAACATTCCTAAAAGCAAAAAAGATTCCATGGCAATATACTTGCTATTTATACAACACATTATGCATACGCTTAGTGCGAAAGGAAAAGCAGCTATTGTAGTACCAACAGGTTTCATAACCGCACAAAGTGGTATTGATAAAAAGATTCGGCAAAAGCTGGTAGAAAGTAAAATGTTGGCAGGTGTGGTAAGCATGCCGAGCAATATATTTGCGACGACGGGCACGAATGTAAGTATCTTGTTCTTAGACAAAACCAATACCGAAAATGTAGTGTTGATAGATGCGTCTAACTTAGGCGAAAAAGTAAAAGAAGGCAAAAACCAAAAAACAGTATTGACCGAAGCGGAAGAACAACAAATTATAGATGTGTTTGCAAGCAAAGAAGCCAAAGATGATTTCTCGGTAGTGGTTTCTTATGAAGACATTGCCGCCAAAAACTACAGCTTAAGTGCAGGGCAATACTTTGAAGTAAAAATTGAATATGTAGATATTACGCCTAAAGAATTTACAGAAAAAATGCAAGGTTTTGAAACCAATTTACACGATTTATTTGCGGAATCGAAACAATTAGAAAAGGAGATTCAAGATAATTTGAAAGGGTTGAGGTATGAATAGAGTTTCACTTAAAGATATTTCAAAAATTATAAATAGTGGTTTAACTCCACTTAGGTCAAATGATCAATTTTGGCTAAATGGAAATATTCCTTGGGTTAAAACAGAGCAATTAGGAAAAAAGTATATATACGATTCTAATGAAAAAATAACAAAGTTTGCTTTAGAGAATACATCTATTAAACTCAATCCAAGAAATACACTAAGTGTGGCTATGTATGGAGAAGGTAAAACAAGAGGAAGTGTTTCTATTTTAAAGAATGAAACGACAACAAATCAGGCTTGTTGTAATATAGTAATTGATGAAAATAAAGCTTACTATGAATATGTTTATTATTATTTAAAAACTCAATATGATAATTTAAGAAATCTTTCTTCTGGAGTACGTAAAAACCTTAATTCAAATGATATTAAAAATTTTGAAATAGTGCTTCCAAAGTTTTCAATACAAAAGCAAATCGCAAAAGTCCTTTCTGATTTAGATGCCAAAATAGAACTCAACAACAAGATCAATGCGCAGTTGGAAGCCATGGCAAAAACGTTGTATGATTATTGGTTTGTTCAGTTTGAGTTCCCCGATGTCAATGGAAAGCCATACAAGGCTTCTGGCGGAAAAATGGTGTTCAATAAAACCTTAAAACGTGAGATTCCTGAAGGTTGGGAAGATGGTGTTTTATCAGATATTGCAGATATTACAATGGGACAATCTCCATCAGGTAGTTCCTATAATGAAGAAGGAATAGGAACAGTTTTTTATCAAGGTTCTACAGATTTTGGATCAAGGTTTCCAACAGTTAGAAAATATACAACAGAACCTTCAAGAATGGCAGAAAAAGGAGATATTCTATTATCTGTTAGAGCTCCAGTAGGAACATTAAATCAAGCTATGGAGAGTTGTTGTATTGGTCGAGGTTTGGCAGCTTTGAGTGAAAAAGAAGGTTCAATATCTTTTTTGTGGAGTCAAATGGAATATTTTAAACAAATCTTTGATAGAAGAAATTCTTCAGGAACTACATTCGGATCAATCACAAAAAATGATCTATTTAGTTTAAAACTTTGTATTCCTAATAAAGAGGTTGTGAAGGCATTTAAAATAATTGCAGATCCAATTCATGATAAGATAATAGTGAACTCTAAACAAAACCAAAAACTAGCAGAACTTCGTGATTGGTTGTTACCGATGTTGATGAATGGGCAAGTTACTGTTGGGAAATAGAAATACACAAGGGAGCATGCTCCCTTGTGTAAATCATTACGCTGCATTTAGGATGTGTATTTTTAGCGATTTGGTCTGTCCGATGTTCATACATGATAGTGTTATAAACATACTAAAGGGCAACTAGAGCAAAGTAGAATCATTTTGCAACAAACAATAATTTGTTTTTTTCTTACATTTTGACAACGAATACATAACTGACAAAATTGTGGAAACCCGTAAAAATCATCCAATTGGTTTCATTAGATTCGAATAAGTATAATTATAGACTTAAAAAATGGCAGAAAGTTTAGCAAAACTTGTTACTAGGGAAGATGTATTAAATGGAATTGAACATGGAAATGTAGCCCCAACTACTTTAATAGCATCTACAAAATATGATGTATTAATTTTAGGAAAACTATATCCTCCTAAAGAAGTTATTCGTTTGGCAGCAAGATACAAAGGTTTAGATCCAAGTAAATACGCTTTAAATGGTGGCGCACCAACGAATGATTACTTGATAAAAATGGGGTTTCCAATTTTTGATAAAGAAGGAAATCATTTAGGCGGTGGCGATACTGGTGTTGTTTGGAAACTAGGAACACGTTGGGGAAGAGGCAACCCTAATTTTAATGAATTACTCAAAAGAGAAAAAATAGTTATCACATTTGAGAAGCATACCTTTAACTTGGGAGATTTAGTTGCTATTACGGACGGTCATACGGTACATAGTGTTGCCAGAGTAAACGATAATATGCAAACCTTTCCTGATTCTCCTTATGCACACTTAGAAAAAGAATTTAGAGAATTAAAAGTCGATTGGGGAGATTGGATATTAGTTGCTAAGGCAACTATATATGATTTAGCAACAGAAGAACAATTTGAATATAAACTTGAAGCAGGTATACGACAAATACGACAAGAAGAAGTTAAAAAACGAGTAACAGAACTATGGTTTCAAAAAGAGTATATACGAGCAAAAAGAAGTAGCGATACTAAAAAATCAACCAATGTATATGCAAACCCATATAATACGTATGATAATGAGGTAATGCCAAAGTTAGATGTGACCGTATTGAGTAAAACATTTGCTGAATTGATTCGTAATTTGAAAAATAGTCCTGGGCAAATGCTTGGTGTTTTTGGGCAATGGGGAAGAGGAAAAACCTATTTCATGAGTCAAGTAGAAAACGAACTTAATTTGACTCACCATGAAAAAGCAGATAATGAAAATAAGAAAAATCAGTTTTATTATCTAAAGTTTCATGCATGGAAATACCAAGATACAGAAGGCGTTTGGGCATATTTGTATCAAAAAATAATGGAGTTATACCTCACTCATAAAAATAATGAATTGCGCAAACATGGTAACTTCTTTCAAAAGAGAATATTTTACCCTATCGCAGCAAAATGGAATGAGACCCGATTATTATTTCGTTTAAATAGAATCCGTAACGGGATTTTTGATATATGTCTATTCACAGTTCTTGCACTTCTTGTAATCTGTTTAGCTATATATAACCCTAACTTTCTAGAAGATTTTAAGTATTGGAAAATGTTTTTATTAACTGGAACAGTAGTCCCATTGCTATCATTTTTTAATAAAATATGGAAATTAGGAGATAAAGGTAAACGACTCATAAAAACCTATACACACAAACCTAATTTCAATAAACTACTTGGTGTACAAGCAGAAATACAAGAAGAATTAAAATATATTCTACGTGCTTGGATGAAAACTGAATTTAAAAAAGAAGACAATAATGCTGAGCACTTAAAAAATGACCAAAAACGACTTCTTTTATTTGTTGATGATATTGATCGTTGTCACGAAGAACGTTTAATACAAGTAATAGATGCACTACGAGTGATGCTTGAAGATGATGAAATCTCAAAACGAGTAATTATAATTTCTGCTATTGATGAAGATATTTTAGAACGTGCTATACAATGGAAATATAGAAACTTTATTAAACAAGATAAGAATGATGCAAGAAAAGATGCTTTAGTAAAAGAATATATGGATAAGCTTTTCATTGCATGTTTAAAACTTCCTCCTCTGTATGAAAAAGAAAAAAATCAAATAATTGATAACTATGCAGAAAAAATAGGCGTTGAAGAAAAAAGTAATAATGATGAAATAATTGTAGATAACAACCTTAATTCAAATAATCCTAACCAACCCGATGCAGAATCACCTTCAAAAAGCAATGATACTACTGGAACCGAGGAAGCAGAAGAAATTAATCCAAAAGAAATTAGTTATGTACTTAAACGAGAAGAATTAGAAAAATTAAAGGTAGCTGCTAAAAATATTAATGGGAATATAACGCCAAGGCAATTACGAATCTTTATGTACCGATACTTATTATCTAGGAATATAGGACAAGCATTTAATGATGATGTACTGAATATTGAATGGTGTAATTTTATGATGGATAAGATTGTTGAAAAACGAAATGTAAAAGTATTAATACCTAATGAAGCTGTTGAAAAATTAAATAAAGCAGAAGAATCAATACTCGAAAGTTTAAACATTTCTGATAAATTAAAGTATTCAACCAATAAAATTATAGAAATTGTAGCACCTTATTAATGCTTATTTATGCAAAACAAACCACAAACCATACAAATATTCTTACCAGACGGTTCACCAACAAGTATTAGAGAAGCAGAAATCACCAATAGGTTAGTAAAAGCGATTCTATTTCCAAGAAATAAAATGCAAGAAGTTGCAAAACGTGACATGGTACACTTTACAGGTGTATATTTTTTGTTTGGCAATACCGAAGATGGTGCAAAACCAATAGTATATATAGGAGAAGGCGAAGATTGTTTTACACGAATACAATCGCACAACAGAAAAAAAGACTTTTGGACACATTGTGTTATCATCACAACTAAAACAGATGAGTATACCAAAACCGATGGTAAATACTTAGAGCATCATTGTTTGCATCAAGCTATGGAGATTGGCAGATATGCAATTGACAATGATACAGGCTCAAAAAAACCATCCATATCAGAAAGTAGAGAATATGATTTATTAGATAATTTTGATACAGCCAAAATACTCTTAGCAACATTGGGTTATCCTATATTTGAAGAAAAACGGAAAGCAAAAAGTATTAAAGAATTATTTTATTGCAATGGCAGAAACAATGCTTCAGCAATTGGCGAACTAACGGATGACGGTTTCTTAGTATACAAAGATGGAAAATCTAGTATTGAAGAAACCAAAGGAATGAATAAGTGGATTGGTGTGTTGCGCAAGCGATTAATAAAAGAAGAAATACTAAAACAGGAAAATGATGTATATGTATTTCAACAAGACTATATATTTAACTCTCCAAGTGCTGCTGCTGCAACAATATTAGGTCGTTCTTCTAACGGTTGGAGATCATGGAAAGATAAAAACGGTATAACATTAGACGAACTTAAAAGACAGAATTAGTAATGCCAAAATCAAACAAACAAAAAAACACCAAAAACAAAGCAAAGCACACCAAACTCATGCAACGCAAACTCAACAAAGAGCGCGCGGAGAAGGAAGCGACGAAGGCGAAGCTGAAGGCTATTGTGAAGAAAGCGCAGGAAAGTGAAAAAACTAAAAGTGAAAAACTAAAAGTGAAAAGTTGAAAGTAAAAAGTTGAAAGTGAAAAGTTTCTCGATACAATTTTCTGTCGAAAATTACTCGAAATGACGTTTAGGAATTAATTTCAACATACCAACATACCAACATACCAACATACCAACATACCAAAAGCAAAGCGAGTCTAAGAGCGCAGCGATACCAACATTCCAAGAGCGACAGCGAGTCTAAGAAACAACATTCAACTCATACGTCTCCAAATTAAAATACGGAACTGCGGCAAACAAATGGTCAAAGATATCGCCCATAATATGTTCGTAGTTTTTCCATTCTTTGTCTTTGCTAAACGCGTAAATCTCCAACGGAACTCCTTGTGGTGTTTGCGGTAATTGACGACTCATCACCATCATTTCTTCATTAATAGCAGGATGTTTTTCCAAATACGATTCTACATACTTACGGAAAACTCCAATGTTGGTCATATTGCGTCCGTTGATTAGTATTGACTTGTCTGCGGAATGTTCTCCGTTAAACTTTTCAATGTCTTTTTGTCGCTGTGAAACATACTCGGAAACGAGCTGTATCTTTTGTAATTCCTCAATTTCTTCATCGCTGAGGTAATGAATACTATGTGTTTTAATAATAATAGCACGTTTTATGCGGCGTCCATCGGATTCACTCATGCCGCGCCAATTCTTAAACGAATCTGAAATCAAGGCGTATGTTGGAATCGTAGTAATGGTTTTATCAAAATTCTGGACTTTTACCGTTGCCAAATTAATCTCAACAACATCTCCGTCTGCGCCGTATTTTTCCATCGTAATCCAATCGCCAATGCGAACCATATCGTTCACAGAAACCTGAATACTGGCAACAAAACCAAGAATTGTATCTTTAAAAATCAATAAGATTATTGCAGACATGGCGCCAAGCGTTGTCACAAAAGTCAACACAGATTTCTCCGTAAGAATTGAAAAAGCAGACACAATTCCAATAATCCATATAAAAATCATGAATACTTGAATGTAACTATCAATAGGTTTATCCCAAAAAGCAGGCAAGGTTTTTAAGTAATCTCGAATGGAAAGCAATATGCTACGAATCACTTTGATAATCAAAATGACCAATAAAACATCAATAGCTTTCAAAAAGCCAACTTGAAATTCGGGGAAATTGGTGAACAAATACGGCGTTGTTTGCGCAATTAAAAAAGCAGGAACTAAATGTGCTGTATTTTGAGGCGTATGATTCGCAATCAAAAAATCATCAAACTTATTCTTTGTCTTTATCGAAATTCTTCTCGCCAACGCAATCAAAATACGCCTCACAATTAAATCTATAATAAAAGCTACGATAAGGACACCCAAAATACCAGCCGCTAAATTGGCGTACATAGCCGTTTCTTCGGTGTAGTTGCGTTCTTTTAAGTATCTATATACAAACGTAAATAGTTTTTGTTCTTCCATGAAAATGGTAAATTTTGTGCGAAGATAAAGCTTCCACGTAAAATCATCGAAGAATCTAGTGCTTTCCTAGAATTAAAAGTACTTTCATATAATAGAGACAATAGATGTTATATAAAATTAAAAAAATAACAGTAAATTTATGGTCAAACCCAAACTCAACTATTCCTTGCGATACTTTTTATACATATATACACTCTTGTGTGCGTGCCTGTGTTTCTCTCAGGAATTACCGCCTATCATAAATTATACGCCCAAAATATACAAGGCAGACAATCAAAACTGGATGATTTCTCAGTCGGATGACGCCTACATATATATAGCCAACAACAAAGGATTATTGGAATACAATGGTGCGCAATGGAAACTGTACAAATCGCCCAATGAAACTATTATGCGTTCGGTAAAAGTTATTGGAAACCGAGTGTATATTGGTTGTTACAGGAATTTTGGTTATTGGGAACGCAATGCTACGGGAAATCTAGAATACACATCATTAAGTGACGAACTGAATCTTGAAATGATGGAAGATGAACAGATTTGGGAAATCAGTCAACTGGATAAATGGGTTCTCTTTCAATCGTTAGATCGAATTTACAGTTATCACACAGAAACCAAGTCTTTAAAAATAATAGAAGCTTCACAAACAATCACGAAATTATACAAAATTGATGGCGAATTATTCTTTCAAGTACTAAATGAAGGTTTGTTTAGTATTGAAAATGGAGAAAAAACGTTGGTGAGTGACAATGCAATTTTAAAAAACAATAGAATTGTCGGATTGTTCCCTAAAGGAAATCAAAAAATAATTATCACACGAAATGGAAGTTGGTATACTTTTGATGAAACTGGATTGACAGCTTTTCAATTGCCATATCAAGAGCAATATAAGCAAGAAAGTGTGTACACAAGTATCCAACTCGGTGATGGAAGTTTTGTATTAGGAACTATTTCGAATGGAATTTTTCATATCTCAGCAGCTGGCGAGTTGTTGTATCACATAGATCAAGCCAATGGTTTAGGCGATAATACTGCACTTTCTTTATTTGAAGATATGGATGGCAATGTATGGATTGGACTCGACAATGGAATTGATTGTCTTAATACAAAAGAACCTTTTAAATACTACGCCGATCAAAAAGGACGCTTGGGAACTATTTATGCGTCCGTAACTCATAATGGATATCTGTATTTAGGAACGAATCAAGGATTATTTTACAAAGCAGAAAATGAACCTTCAGATTTTAACTTTATGGAAGGAACAAATGGACAAGTTTGGTGTTTGCGTGTCATTGACAATCAATTGTTTTGTGGTCATGATTTGGGAACTTTTATTATAAATGATGGCAAACAGCAAAAAATAGCCGATATCGAAGGAACTTGGGACATCAAAACTGTTCCAGGGAAAGAAAACATGATTATTCAAGGGAATTACGACGGATTGCATATGCTTAATAAGCAAGAAGATTCATGGATATACAGTCGCAAACTCAAAGGATTCAACATTTCATCCAAACACTTTGAATGGGCAACGCCAACAAAAATTCTAATGAATCATGAATACAAAGGTGTATATGAACTTACAATTGATTCTGATTATCAAGAAGTTACAGAATTTACTAAGAATGAAACGTTACAGAAAAGTGCAAATTCGAGTTTAATTCAGTTTGATAATATAATATATCAAGCCAATAAAAACGGAATTTTCGGGTATGATATAGCAACAAAAGCTTTTCAAAAAGAAACGATTCTCAGTACTATTTTTGACGCAGACGAATATACTACTGGAAAACTAATCGTAGATAATGTTGGTTATTTATGGGCATTTACGGATAATTATCTAAACTATGTTACGAAAGAAAAATTAAACAAAAACTTTAAAGTACACCGTATTGCCATTCCACAATCATTGCGAAACGAAATGAAAGGCTATGAAAACATTACACATTTAGCAGGTAAAAATTATTTATTAGGAACTTCTAATGGATATATAACGATTGATTTGGCAGAAATGCATCCAAAAACATATGAAATTACAATTAATACTGTCACCAATCACACACTTTCGGGCGGTAATAATGAAATAGCTTTGGGGGAAAAAGGCGAATTCAGCGCAAATAAAAACTTCTTAGCGTTTATGTATAACATTCCTGCATACAACAAATATGAAGTCGCAACCTATTCCTATCAGTTAGAAGGTTTTTATGATGAATGGAGTGATTGGAGTACATCCACCAATGCGTCCTTTGAAAATTTGCCATTTGGAAGTTATACTTTTAAAGTAAAAGCACTTATCAACAATCAGGAAACAGCAAACACGGCTAGCTATTCGTTTATCATTCATAGACCTTGGTATATATCAAACCTAGCTTTATTGTTGTATTTAATTATAGCTATTTTACTCTTTACAGGATTGAACAGTTTCTATAAAAATTATTACAGAAAACAACGAGAACGTGTATTAGAAAAAACTACGCGCGATTTAGCACTCAAAGAATTAGAAGCACAAAAAGAAATCATTCAACTAAAAAATTCACAACTAAATAGTGACATTGAATCAAAGAATCGTGAATTGGCAATTTCGACTATGAACATGATTAAAAAGAATGAAACACTGAGTAGCATTAAGCGGGAATTACAAAAACAAAAAGGAGAACAGAGTGTAGCACCTGTGATCCGTATGATTGATAAAAATATAAACAATGCAGATGATTGGAAATTCTTTGAAGAAGCGTTTAATCATGCAGATAAAGATTTCTTCAAGAAAGTAAAAGAACTACATCCAAAACTGACGGCAAACGATCTTCGGTTATGTGCATATTTACGACTAAACTTATCATCAAAAGAAATTGCACCTTTGCTAAATATCTCAGTACGAAGTGTGGAGATAAAACGATACCGATTGCGCAAAAAAATTAGCTTAGCAAGAGAAATTAACCTTAATGACTACTTTTTGAACCTATAATAAATACAACATACTTCAAACTTACTACAACATTACCACAACATTATCGATGTAGTAGCCTAAAATACAGGTTGTACTCATTTTTTTTCATAACAATGTATAATTGCGAACACATACTAAATAAAGGGTTTTTATTGAAAAATCAGTAATAAAATAACAGTATTAGTATCATGTATGTTTTTTGTATAGGTGTTTTTTAAGGATTCGTTAACAATCATATATATATTGTGATCAATTAAAAAATCAATTTATATGAACCGTTATTTAATCATCCTTGTATTCATGCTCTGCTCAATATGGAGCTACGGACAAGACTTTGAGATTAAAGGGAATGTTATGGAAGATGGCACTAATATGCCGCTACCTGGCGTTACTGTATTAGTAAAAAATACAACAAAAGGAACTGCAACCGATTTTGATGGTAACTTTACCATTAAAGGAGTTCCAAATGGAAGTACATTAGTATTCTCCTCTATTGGATATGCAACACAAGAAGTTGTAGTCACATCCAACAAAGATTTATCCGTTGTCATGAAGGAAGATGCAGAATCGTTAGAATCTGTAATTGTTATCGGATATGGTTCGCAACGAAAAGAATTAGTATCAGGTGCGTACACAAGTTTAGACTCGGAAAAAATTCTAGAAGCTAATCCTGCACGTATTGAAGAAGCATTACAAGGAAGTGCCGCAGGTGTTCAAGTAAATGCAAACTCTGGTTCGCCAGGTTCTTCACTAAACATTCGTATTCGTGGTATTACTACAAACGGAGACAACAGTCCGTTAGTAATTGTAGATGGTGTAAACATCGGAACGGATTTAAGTATCATTGATCCAAATGATATTCAAACTTTAGACATTATAAAGGATGCAAGTTCGGCAATATATGGTGTGCAAGCTTCCAATGGTGTCATCTTAATTACTACAAAAAAAGGACGTAAAGATTCTGCAACAAAATTCTCATACAACTCATTCTATTCCATTCAAGAAGCATCTAATACATTAGACTTAATGAATGCTTCGGAGTATGCAGTATATGTAAATGAAACAGAAGTTGCTGATGGAAACGCATTGCCTTATCCAAACCTTCAAGGATTTGGTGTAGGAACAGATTGGCAAGATGAATTATTTGGAACAGCACCAACATTCAGTCACAGTTTAAGTGCAACTGGAGGTTCAGATAAAATATCATACGGATTTAGTGGAAGTTACTTTGGACAAGATGGTATTATTGCCAGCGACAAATCAAACTTTACACGTTGGACGTTGAAAAACAACTTAAACATTGAGCTTTCTGAAAAGTTACAATTAAATACTTTTTTACTCTACACAAACATTAAGCGTAAAACAATTCCTGAAAGTGGAAGAGGTTCTGCACTATACTATGCGGCAAATGCTTCGCCATTAACAGCCGTTTATGACGGAACTGACGGAACTGGACCTTCAAGAGGTTTCAATTATATTGGAACAGAACAAGGAAATGAAATCATCAATCCACTGGCGTTAATCAACAATACGTATAACGACACGAAAGTAAATCGTTTTACAGGAAAAATCGAATTAGAATACGACATTATCAAGGATATGAAATTGACTACACGTTTCAACTTCAACTATGCAGATGTAATTTCACGTGCATACTTTCCATTACAATACTACGGATTTGGAAAAGTTGTCAATAATGTTGGCTTAGATACAAACGGTCAATTTAATGTAGATAGAAATGAAGATGGCGACAGAGACTTATATAGTGTAGTTAGCGAAAACACGCAAAACTTTTTTGATTACACATGGGAAAGTTTCTTAAACTATAACAAATCATTTGGCAATCATAACTTTACAGGATTGGTAGGATTCTCTATGAGAAGCGAGCAATATGATGGAATTTTTGCATCAGGTTTCTTAGTAAGTGGTCCAGATACTTGGAACAACGCTTTCTTAAGTAACACGCAGTCATTCATAATTGATGAAGATGATACGCCAAACGGCGCACCACAAGACATTCAGCAAACAATTAATGCAGCAACAGGAAGAGGAGAAGATCGTACGTACTCACTTTTTGGAAGAATTCAATATGATTACAACGGAAAATACTTATTCTCTGCATTAGTACGAAGAGATGCATCTACACGTTTTGGACCTAACGAACGTGCTGCATACTTTCCATCTGCATCTGCAGGTTGGGTAGTATCGAAAGAAGATTTTTTCAAAACAGAAACAATCAATTCATTAAAACTTAGAGGAAGTTACGGTATTACAGGAAGTGATAAAATTGGAAGTTACCGTTGGTTAGGATTCTTGCAAGGAGCAGGAGCAGAAGCAACCTATCCGTTTAACGATGTATTAGCATTTGGAAACGCAATTGGTTCGTTAGCAAACCCAAGTTTAAAATGGGAAACAACAAAACAAACAAACATAGGGTTTGATATTAGTTTATTAGATAATAAATTAGATGTTACATTTGATTACTACAGAAAACGTACGGAAGACTTATTATTAGTACCTGAAGTATCAGGATTATTAGGTTCTACCGCTGGAGGAAGTTCGCCACCAGTAGTAAATGCAGGAACCATTGAAAACAAAGGTCTTGACTTAAGTATCAGCTTTTCACACGATTTCTCAGAAGATTTCAGCATTGGACTTGGATATAACTTAACAAGTATTGACAACAAAGCAATAGAAGTTAACAATGCAGCAGGTTTCTTGCCTGGCGGATTATTTGGGTTAAACCAAACCACTTCACGTTTCCAAACAGGATTGCCAATAGGTGTATTCTACGGATTGCAAACGGATGGAGTTTTCCAAAACCAAGCAGAAATTGATGCACATGCAGCTCAGCCAAATGCGCAACCAGGAGATATTCGATATGTAGATGTAGATGGCGATGGCGCGATTGAATTTGGAAGTAGTGATGACCAAACGGTTATTGGAAGCCCAATTCCAGAAGTAACAATGGGATTCAACTTAAACCTAGATTACAAACAATTTGACTTTAGTACAACACTATATGCTTCTATCGGAAACGACATTGCAAGAAGTTACGAGCGTTTTCTAACGTATAGTAACAAACCAGACTTATACTTAGATCGTTGGACAGGCGAAGGAACATCAAACACAGTTCCTAGAGCATCAACAAATGCTTCAAACAACTACTTATTCTCGGATTTCTTTGTAGAAGATGGTTCATACTTACGAATTCAAAACGTTCAAATAGGATATTCATTACCGACTTCAGTATTAGAAAAAATTCATTTAGATAAATTCAGACTCTACTTTGCGGTAAACAACTTGCATACATTCACAAAATATCAAGGATACAATCCTGATGTATCAAATTCAAATCCGTTGGGCGCTGGTGTTGACTTAGGACAATATCCATTAGCAAGAACATTTACAACAGGAATCAATGTATCATTCTAAAAAGATAACTATGTATAATAAGATAACAAAAATAGCACTAACGCTGATCGTCATCATGAGCATACAATCTTGTGATGATTACTTAGACATCCTACCAGAAGGTCAGGAAAACTCAGAAAACTTTTTCAACACACCAGAAGATTATGACGCTGCATTAATTGGTGTATATGATTTACTTTCTACAACATACTTAAACAATATTTTGGGCGAAATTGCCTCTGATAACAGTTTATGTGGTGGCGAAAGTCCAACAGATGTATTAGATTGGCAACAAATCGACGACATGATTCATACAGCAGACAATGGTGCGTTGCGTAACGTATTCCAATGGATGTATGCAGGAATCAGTAGAGCAAATTACATTGTAGAGTTTCAAGACAATATTGATTTTGATGGAAAAGAGCAATTACTTGCAGAAAACTTATTTCTAAGATCATACTATTACTTCGAATTGGTAAAATTCTTCGGTGATGTTCCATTATATACTGATGGAAGAATCACAATTGAAGAAACACAATCAATTGACAGAACACCTAAAGCAGCTATTTATGCGCGTTTAGAAGTTGACTTAATGAATGCAATTACTGAATTACCTTGGACGCAATCACAAAATGGTAGAGCAACTAAAGGAGCGGCATTGGCTTTACTAGGAAAAATATACCTTTACCAAGAAAAATATACAGAAGCAGCACAAACGTTCAATCAAGTCATTAACTCTGGGCAATACCAATTAGTTAATAACTTCGGAACCATCTTTTTAAACAGTAATGAAAACAATCAAGAATCTGTATTCGAAGTACAATACTTTGGTGGAGAAGGAGCAGGATTTGGCTGTTTTCAATGTGTTGAAGGAAACATTGCAGTAGGATTCATGGGACCAAGATTCAGAGGCGGAAACTTCTCACCTTATACAAGTGGATTCAGTTTCAATGTACCAGTACAAGGTGTTGTAGACTTATACCAAACTGGAGATACACGTTTAGCAGCAACCGTATTAGACATCAATGCATTTGTGGCTTCACGACCAGATGTTATATTCAATGAAGGTTCTGAACACACAGGATACTTCAACCTAAAATACATTCCATACGCAGAAGCAAACCTACAAGATGTAAACCTAACGCATAGCAACAATTACAGAGCTATTCGGTATGCCGATATCTTACTAATGGCTGCGGAAGCAAACTTACGTGCACCATCGCCAATTGCAAATCCTCAAACATTTTTGGATGCAATTCGTGACAGAGCATTTGGAAACACAACTAACAGAATTCCTGCAACACTAGAAAATGTGTTGGCAGAAAGAAGGCTTGAACTAGCTGGCGAAGGACACCGTTTCTTTGACCAAGTTAGAACAGGTCAAACGAGCTCTATTCCTGGGTTTTCTACTGGGAAAAACGAATTATTTCCAATTCCAAGAATCGAAATTGAATTGGCAGGAAATCGTTGGATACAAAATTCAGGATATTAATAGCTAGAAAAAGAAAAGAAAAAAAGATGAAAATAATTAAATATGTATTCAGTTTATGTCTAGTCGCACTGATAGTATACAGTTGCGATGAAGATGACAATACCGATTTTATAGACACCGTAAATGCGCCTACAAATCTATCGTTGCTTACAGAAATCACACAAGACAATACTGGTTTGGTGAAAATCACGCCGCTTGGTGAAGGAGTTACAACATACAACATTAACTATGGTGATGGTGCTGACGCAGAAGAAAACATTGCGCCAGGGAACTATGTAGAACATACATACGCAGAAGGCTCATATGAAGTAACACTTACAGCGAAAGCGTTAAATGGAGACATTACGACCTTAACACAAGGAATTGTAGTTTCTTTTCAAGCACCGCAAAACTTAGTGGTTACTATTGAAAACGACGCTGCAATATCAAAACAAGTAAATGTTACAGCAACCGCAGACTTTGCGATGAACAACCAAGTTGATTTTGGAGATGGAAGTGATGTTGTAGTAGGAAACATTGGAGAAACAATCTCACATATCTATGACAATCCTGGTACCTACACAATTACTGTAGTTGCCATGGGTGGAGCAATTGCAACCACAACCTATACAGAAGAGTTTGAAGTAACTGCAATAGTACAACCATTAACATCAGCACCAACGCCACCTGCAAGAGCAGCAGTTGATGTAATCTCTATATTTAGTAGTGTTTACACGGATGAAGTAGGAACAAACTATTTCCCAGATTGGGGACAAGGTGGACAAGGAAGTAGCTGGACAACGTTTGACTTAGCAGGAGATCAAATGCTTCAGTACATCAACATAAGCTATCAAGGAATTGCATTAGCTGACGGAACTTCAGTAGATGTCTCAGCAATGGAATTTTTACACTTAGATGTATGGACAGCAGATGTGGTAACTGACCTTGAAACGTCACTCATCAACGGACCAACTGCAGCAACAGAAGCACCAGTAACGCGACCTTTAACAGCAGGATCATGGACAAGTATTGAAATTGCAATCTCAGAATATACAGATCAAGGATTATCAGTAGATGAAATATTCCAATTAAAGTTTGTTGGAACACCTTGGGCATCAGGAACTGTGTTTATAGACAATATCTATTTCTACAAACAACCTTCAGCAGCAAGTCCAATAACGGGAACATGGAAAATGGCAGCAGAAGCAGGATCACTTAAAGTTGGACCAATGCCAGGATCAGGAGAATGGTTCTCCATTGATGATGCAGGAGTAGTAGCAAGAGCATGTTACTATGATGATACGTATGTTTTTGGAACAAATGGATCATTCAGTAATGTTTTAGGAGCAGACACATGGATTGAAGGATGGCAAAGTGGCGCAGGTGATGCTTGTGGCGCACCAATTGCACCGCATGACGGATCTGCAGCAGCAACATACATACACAATGATGTAGCAGGAACAATTACACTAAACGGAACAGGAGCATACATTGCTTTACCAAAAGCAAACAACGCAGGAGAACTTTCAAATCCAGCAAATGCGCCAAGTTCTATTACATACGATGTTACATTAGTAGATATTAACACTATGATCGTAAGTATTGAAGCTGGTTCAGGTGTCTTTTGGACATTTAAACTAGTAAGAGATGGTGCTGCGCCAGTATCACCATTAGCAGGTTCATGGAGTGTTGCACCAGAAGCAGGATCACTTAAAGTTGGACCATCTGCAGGATCAGGAGAGTGGTTCTCCATTGATGATGCAGGAGTTGCACAAAGAGCTTGTTTTTACGATGACGAATATGTATTTACAAATAGCGGATCATTTAGCAACGTATTAGGAGCTGACACATGGATTGAAGGATGGCAAAGTGGAGCAGGAGACGCTTGTGGCGCACCAGTAGCACCACATGACGGATCTGCGGCAGCGACATTTACATACGATAATTCGGCAAATACAGTAACACTAAACGGAACAGGAGCTTACTTAGGAATTCCTAAAGCAAACAATGCAGGAGAACTTTCAAACCCAGCAAACGCGCCAGGTTCTATAACATACAATATTACATTTGTCGATATAAATACCATTACACTAGAAATTGAAGCTGGTGCAGGCGTATTTTGGACATTCAAGCTACTAAAGAATTAATACATGAAAAAGATGAAAAATTTAAAAAATATATTCACATCACTTCTTGGTATTCTATTGCTAACTGTTAGCTGTCAGGATGATGAAGCGACTGTGGGAGATTTACTAACGCCGACCAATTTACAAGTCACAGCAGTAATAGTTGGTCAGGACGCAAATAATCCAAACGGAGATGGAAGTGGAGTTGTTAACTTTACCGCTTCCGCAGATGATACAATCACATATAGATTTGTATACGAAGCAAATCAACAAACAGATCCAGCAGGAACAGCGTTGTTTACATTCTCAAACTTAGGACTCAATTCATATACAGTAACTGTAATTGCTTTTGGAACTGGAGGAATCTCAACGTCTACAACAATTACCGTAGATGTATTGGCAACCTATGCACCACCAATGGAATTGATAGACAAATTAGTCGGAACTAGTTCAAGATCGTGGAGAATCAAATCGGAACAACAAGGACACTTTGGTTTAGGACCTGTTGGTGGATCAGTGCCAACAGAATGGTATGGAGCTGGACCAGAAGAAAAAGTTGGCGTTGGAATGTATGATGACAGATATATTTTTAATGCTGACGGAACGTTTACGTTTGTAACTAACAATACCAATGATGACCCAACCACTGATATTTCAGGAACTGTATTTGGACGTGCTAGTTTCATTGATGAACTTGGAGGTTCTGGTGGAAATCCTAATGGTGATGATATAGAAAATTTACCCTATGATGATTTTTCTGAAACTTGGGCGTTAATTGCTCCTGGAGGCGTTGAAACAATTACACTTACAGGAAATGGATTCATCGGATATTACACAGGTGGATCACATACATACGAAATTTTTGATCGTTCTGTACCGAATGAACTTGTACTAAGAACAACAGACGGAAACAGCGGATTTGATTGGTGGTTTATCATCACTTCGGCAGAACCAGCAAGTAATAACTTCCAAACGCAATACAACAACTTAGTTTGGCAAGACGAATTTGATGTAGATGGAGCTCCAGATGCAGCAAACTGGACCTACGACCTCGGTGCAGGTGGATGGGGAAATGGAGAATCTCAAACCTATACAAACAGTGCTGACAATGTAGTCGTAGATGGCGGATTTCTTAAAATAAATGCCATAAGTACAGGTGGCGGAAACTATACATCTGCGCGTTTAAAATCTGAAAACCTATACGAATTCACGAACGGAAGAGTAGAAGTACGTGCAAAATTGCCAGCTTCACAAGGAACGTGGCCAGCAATATGGGCTTTAGGAGCAGATTACCAAACAAACACATGGCCTGGTTGTGGTGAAATAGACATCATGGAACAAAAAGGACAAGATAAGAATACTGTTTTAGCAACGGTACACCATCCAGGAGTTTCACCAGGAGCTGGTGACGGTGCGGCTACATCATTGCCAACTTCTACGACAGAATTTCATAACTATACGGTAGAATGGACACCAACTGCAATAACGTTCTTGGTAGACGACTTCGTATATCATACGGTAGAAAACAATGCTACCTTACCATTTGACAGTGACTTTTTCCTAATCTTAAACATCGCTATGGGCGGAACATTAGGAGGAACCATTGATCCAGGATTCACTCAAGATACGATGGAAATTGACTATGTACGAGTGTACCAATAAAATTGAAAATTATTGAATACAGCTATATCAAAATTGCTTACAAACGTTTGCTCTTTTCCTTTATAGAAAAGAGCAAATGCAGTAAGTACTCTAAGGATACGCTGCCCAAAATTGAACACAACTAATTTCTAATACAGCATACAAAAGTAGCAATATAATCATTTCAAGATTGTAAAAATCAAACATTAGTACATATAAAGTATACAATTCATATAGTTTCAATACTAAAACAGACTCTGTGAATAGTCATCTAAATAATTTGACCATTTGCGAATCCCATCTGACCTAATTACTAATTAAAAATAACAGATGAAAAAGACTTTTCTAATACTAGCACTAGTTTTTTCAGTTGTAGCGATGATTATTATAACAACATCGCTGACTTCTAAAAGAGACACTGTAACTGTTCAAAAAAATGAACAAGGAATGAAATTGCTCGTTAATGGGAAGGTTTTCATGATAAATGGGATGAACTGGGATTACTTTCCTATCGGAACAAACTACTCTTTCAATTTATGGAATCAATCTGACGATTTCATTAAAGAAGCTTTAGATGCGGAAATGACATTGCTCAAAAATATGGGCGTCAATACAATTCGCGTTTATACAGGAATCCAACCAAGATGGATAACCTACATTCATAAAAATTACGGAATATATACAATGTTGAATCACTCTTTCGGTCGTTATGGTGTACTGATTGATGGTGTTTCCATGGAAAATACGGAATACGCAAACCCTAAAGTAAATGAACATCTTTTAAATGCTGTCAAGCAGATGGCGGACGAATACAAAGACACGCCAGGATTGTTGATGTACATGTTGGGAAATGAAAATAACTATGGACTTTCTTGGGGAAAAGCAGAAACAGAAAACATTCCTCTCGATGATGAAAATACTACAATTCGTGCACGAGCGCGTGCTATGTACAAATTATTCAACGAAGCAACCTTAGCAATAAAAACAATAGATATGTCGCATCCTGTGGCTATCTGTAATGGTGACTTATTATACTTAGAACTCGTAAAAGATGAATGTCCAGACATTGATATTTATGGGACAAATATGTATCGTGGAATCTCTTTTGGAGATGCTTTTAAGCGTGTAAAAGAAGAATTAGGGAAACCAATCATGTTTGCAGAATTTGGAGCAGATGCTTTCAATGCGCGAGACAACAAAGAAGATCAACATTCGCAAGCGTATTACATGACAGGAAACTGGAAAGAAATATACGCTAATGCAGCAGGTTTAGGAAAAGCAGAAAATGCTATCGGCGGATTCACTTTCCAATTCAGCGATGGTTGGTGGAAAAGAGGGCAAACAAAAAACTTAGAAGTTCATGATACGGAAGCTTCTTGGAACAATGATGGCTACACAAAAGACTCAAAACCAGGAATAAACAACATGAACGAAGAATGGTTTGGTATCTGTGCCAAAGGACCAAATAACGAAAAAGGACTATACACATTACATCCTCGTGCCGCGTATTACGCATTACAAGAAGTTCACAAATTTGATCCATATGACGAAAATGTAACTCAAAAAACTGTAACAAGTTACTTTAATGGCATTAAGTTAATGGATGCAGTACAGAAAGCTAAAAAATAATATAACAACAATTAATGATTAAAGAAGCAACTCTAGATCAAGATATTTTATCTCATATGTCTCAAATAGAAACCGTCAAAATAGACAACGAACTTTTTTATAAAATTTCGAATAGTGATACCATTCGACCATTTTTCATGAGTATTGTAAGTGATTCTAACCATTGGATGTTTATTTCCAGCAATGGCGGATTAACTGCAGGACGTAAAAATTCAGAATTTTCATTATTTCCATATTACACAGACGATAAAATCACGGAATCCGCTGACATTACAGGAAGTAAATCGATTTTTCAAATCACAAAAAATGGTAAAAACCATGTATGGGAACCTTTTTCTGAACGATTTGAAGGAAAATATAAAACAACACGTAATCTGTACAAAAACAATTACGGAAACAAAGTGATGTTCGAAGAAATCAATCACGATTTAGAACTTACATTTCAATACCAATGGAACTCTAGCGATGCTTACGGATTTGTAAAAAAATCGAAACTAACGAACAATTCGCAAGATGAAGTACAAGTAAATATACTTGACGGAATTCAAAACATCTTGCCATTTGGCGTTGGAAGTGATTTACAAAATGCAAGTAGCAACTTGGTAGATGCGTACAAACGAAATGAACTTGAAGAAAATACTGGTTTAGGAATTTACGCATTAAGCGCAATTATTGTTGACAAAGCAGAACCTAGTGAAGCGTTAAAAGCGAATGTAGTTTGGTCATTAGGGTTTAAAAATGCGCAGTATTTACTATCGTCGTTACAACTAAAAGCATTCCGTAAACGCCACCCAATTCAGCAAGAAGTGGATGTAAAAGCAGAAAAAGGTGCATATTTCATCAATTCAGAAGTGCAATTAAAAGCTGCTGAAAATAAAGATTGGATCACGGTTGCCAATGTAAACCAAGATCATGCTGACATTGCAAGACTATCGCAAAACATTAAAAATGAAGCAGACTTGGCTGAAAACATTCAGCAAAGTATCAATGTTGGAACAAAACGTTTAATTGGACTCAACGCCGCTTCTGATGGATTGCAATTATCTGCGGATAAATTTAGAGATACACGCCATTTTGCAAACACGTTGTTCAACATTATGCGTGGTGGAATCTTTGACAATAACTATCAAATTGAAAGATGGGATTTCAAAAATTACTTAGAAAAAGCAAATAAAAAAGTAGCACGCACCACAGAAGGAATTGTTGATGGATTACCTAAAGAATTCCCGTTTTCGTTGCTGCGAGACATTGCACACCAAAGCACCGACAAAAATTTCAGACGTTTATGTTTGGAATACATGCCATTAAAATTCAGTCGTCGTCACGGAGATCCAAGTCGTCCTTGGAACAAATTTTCGATCAATACACGAAGTGAAATAGATGGTTCTAAAATATTAGATTACGAAGGAAACTGGCGCGATATTTTCCAAAACTGGGAAGCGTTGGCACATTCATATCCGGAATTTATTGAAAGTATGATTCATAAATTCTTAAACGCCACCACATTTGACGGTTACAATCCGTATCGGGTGACAAAAGGCGGCTTTGATTGGGAAATAGATGAGCCAGAAGATCCTTGGTCGTACATTGGTTATTGGGGCGATCATCAAATTATCTATTTGCTAAAGTTTTTGGAAATCATAGAAAATCACCAACCAGGAAAACTGGAAAGTTTCTTTAGCAAAGACTTATTTGTTTATGCAAATGTTCCGTACAGAATAAAAAAATATCAAGACTTACTCAAAAATCCTAAAGATACCATTGAGTTTGATGAAGCGTTAGATCATAAAATTCATGAGCAACGTGAAGAATTAGGTGCTGATGGCGCATTATTACGTGATGAAAACAGATTTATCATCAAAGTAAATTTCATTGAAAAAATATTAGCCACAACGTTGGCAAAACTTTCTAATTTTATACCTGAAGGTGGAATTTGGATGAATACACAACGTCCAGAATGGAATGACGCAAACAACGCATTAGTTGGTAACGGAGTTTCCATGGTAACATTATACTATTTGCGACGTTTCTTAAAATTCTTTGAAGGTATTTTTGAAGAAACAAACACAGAAACAGTTGAAATCTCCAATGAATTAGCGGAATTTTTCCATAAAGTGTCTCATACGTTCACTATATATAAAGATTTATTAAATGGAAAAATTAATGACACTGACCGTAGATGTGTTTTAGATGGTTTAGGAAATGCGGGAAGCAATTACAGAGAACAAATCTATGACAATGCGTTTTCAGGTAGAAAAACGAATATTGCGATCACAGAAATCAAAGACTTTGTAACCACAAGTTTAGCGTATTTAGAACATGCGATTGAAGCTAACAAACGTGCAGATAATCTGTATCACGCATACAATTTAATGACCGTAAAAGATACCGAAAATGTTTCTATTTCTTATCTGAATGAAATGTTAGAAGGTCAAGTTGCGGTATTAAGTTCAGGCTATATCTCTTCAAAAGAAGCATTAGTTGTGTTAGATGCGTTAAAAAGTAGCAAACTATTTCGACCAGATCAATACAGTTATATTCTCTATCCAAACAAAGAATTAAAAGGTTTTAATGAACGCAATACCATTTCAGCGAAAGCGGTAAAAACCTCAAAATTAGTACAACAATTAGTCGCTGACGGAAATAGTAAAATAATTTCGAAAGATGTAAATGGTGAATTTCATTTCAATGGAAACTTTAAAAACGCAAACGATCTTGCGGAAGCATTAAACGAATTAAAAGAAACTTCGTACAGCAATTTAGTTCAGTCGGAAGCTTCTCAAGTATTAGAAACGTTTGAAGACGTATTCAATCACAAAGAATTTACGGGACGTTCCGGAACATTTTACGGTTATGAAGGATTAGGTTCTATCTATTGGCACATGGTTTCAAAACTACAATTAGCGGTATTGGAATGTTGTTTAAAAGCTATTCGCGAAAAAGAAAGCGATGAAGTTGTTGGTCGATTGTTAGAACACTATTACGAAATCAACGAAGGAATCGGCGTGCACAAATCGCCGTCGTTATATGGAGGTTTTCCAACAGATCCGTATTCGCATACGCCAGCAGGAAAAGGCGCGCAACAACCTGGAATGACAGGACAAGTAAAAGAAGACATCTTAAGTCGTTTTGGCGAACTCGGTGTTTTTGTAGCAGAAGGAAAACTATATTTTGATCCGTGTATGTTGCGAAAAGATGAATTCTTATTAAAAGACAGCACGTTCAATTACATAAATATAGCAAAAGAAGAGAAGGCGATTTCGGTACAAAAAGGTTCGTTAAGTTTCACGTATTGTCAAGTACCAATTGTGTACACATTAGCGGAAACAACAGCATTAACAGTTCAATTTAAGGATGGAAGCAAAAAATCATTCGAAACATTGACGTTAGATGCAGCAACGAGTCAAAAAGTATTTGATCGCGCAGGCGAAGTAATTCAAATCAATGTGAATATTAAGAGAAATTATTTAAAGTAATATTTAAAAATATCATTTAAAAAGAATCATGAGTACATTAAAATACATATCGAAACTAATATTAGTAGCGTTCGTACTAGTGTCTTGTGAAAATTCACAAAAAAAGAAAGAATCGCCAAAACCAATAACACAAAAAGAAATGACTGCCAAAGATATATTAGGAAACAAAGACTATTTAGCTATTTCTTACGGAGGTTATCGTGATACATTGCGTGACATTCAGCCAACAATTGCAGCGTTAAAAGAAGACATGAAAATATTGCATGCACTGAATGTTCGAATTTTACGCACCTACAATGTACAATTAGCGCAAGCACCAAACATATTAAAAGCAATTCGCGAATTAAAAAACGAAGACGCAAACTTTGAAATGTATGTAATGTTAGGCGCGTGGATTGATTGTAAAAATGCGTGGACAGCGCAAACTCCTGATCACAACCAAGAAAGTGATCAAAATTCAGGCGAAATTGAAAGAGCGGTTGCATTGGCAAATGAATATCCTGAAATCGTAAAAATCATCGCTGTCGGAAACGAAGCAATGGTAAAATGGGCAACAAGTTATTATGTGCAACCTAGTGTTATCTTAAAATGGGTAAATCATTTGCAAGATCTCAAAAAAGAAAAAAAATTACCAAAAGACTTGTGGATTACGAGTTCGGACAATTTTGCTTCTTGGGGCGGACACGACAAAGAATATCATGTAGAAGACTTAAATAAGCTTATAAAAGCAGTCGATTACATTTCCATGCACACTTATCCAATGCACGATACACACTATCATCCTGTATTTTGGGGAGTGGAAGAAGGCAAAAAAACTTCAAGTATTCAAAAAGTTGACAATGCGATGTTGAGAGCCAAAAAATATGCAATCTCACAATATGATAGCGTGTATAATTACATGAAAAGTATTGGTGTAGACAAACCAATTCACATTGGGGAAACTGGTTGGACAACATTCTCTCAAGGACTTTACGGAAACAACGGAAGCAAAGCTGCGGACGAATATAAAGAAGCATTGTATTACAATCATATGCGCCAATGGACAAACGAAGCAGAAATGTCTTGTTTTTACTTTGAAGCGTTTGATGAGATATGGAAAGATGCACGGAATCCTGGCGGTTCAGAAAATCACTTCGGATTATTTACGATTGACGGAAAAGCAAAATACGCACTTTGGGATTTAGTAGACAAAGGCGTATTTAATGGGTTAACCAGAAACGGAAAACCAATTATAAAAACCTACGGCGGAAACAAAGATTCGCTATTGTTAGAAGTACAGTTGCCACCTGTAAAAAAAGGAGTTGTAAAGCACTAATTATGAAAAACGTAACAAAATATAGTTTTCTAATGTTGCTCATTACAGTTGTAGCATGTAAAACCACACAGATCGCTGTAACTGCTAATAAAACTAAACAATCAATAATGCAAGCAGACGTATTTGAAACTTCAGAAAGCGGAAACAAATTAACGCAACTCACTGAATTTAAAACGGCGGAAAACGATACGCTTATACAGGTTTCTGAAATAGTACTTTCGCCAGAAAAACAATACCAAACAATCACTGGTTTTGGAGGTTCATTTACAGAATCGTCAGCGTATTTGTTGAATAAACTCAGTAAAGGAAACCGAGATAAAATCATTCAAGCATACTTCGGAGACGATGGCGCGCGCTACTCACTTACCCGAACACATATAAGTTCTTGTGATTTTTCATTAAATAACTATACATATGCGCCAGTTGCTGATGATATGACGTTGGAACATTTTTCTATTAAAGAAGACAAAGATGATTTAATTCCGATGATAAAAGATGCAATGAAAGCCTCCGAAGACGGATTCAAAATCATTGCGTCACCTTGGACTGCGCCGCCTTGGATGAAAGACAACAAAAAATATGTTGGTGGGAAACTATTACCAAAATACAATGACGTCTATTCATTATTCTTCTCAAAATACTTAGATGCTTACAAAGCGGAAGGAATAGATATTTGGGGAATTACAGTTGTGAATGAACCACACGGAAACGGAAACAACTGGGAAAGCATGCACTTTTCGCCAGAAGAAATGACAAATTTGGTTCAAAACCATTTAGGACCAAAACTAGAAGCAGACGGAAAAGGAGATGTGAAAATCTTAGGATACGATCAAAACAGAGCTGGAATCAAAGAATGGGTTGATGCGATGTATAAAGATGAAGCGTCTTCAAAATACTTTGACGGAATTGCAATTCACTGGTATGAAAGTACTTTTGATTTCTTTCCAGAAGCATTACAATACGGACACAACAAAGCACCAAACAAATACCTAATTGAGACAGAAGGTTGTGTAGACTCACAAGTTCCTGAATGGAAAAATGATGCTTGGTATTGGAAAAAAGAAGCAACAGATTGGGGCTGGGATTGGGCAAGTGAAAAAGACAAACACTTGCATCCAAAATATGCACCCGTAAATCGCTATGCGCGAGATATTATCGGCTGCCTAAACAATTGGGTTGACGGTTGGGTAGACTGGAATATGGTGTTGGACAAACAAGGCGGACCAAATTGGTTCAAAAATTGGTGTGTTGCGCCAATCATTGTCGACCCTGAAAATGATGAAGTTTATATGACGCCTTTATATTACACAATGGCACACTTTAGCAAATACATTCGTCCAGGCGCAAAAGTAATTGACGCAAACAATACTGACAAAGATTTGATGGTAACTGCGGCGCAAAATCCTGACGGAACTATTGCAGTAGTTGTTTTCAATGAAGGAACAAGTAAAAAACACTTTTCACTCAAACTAGGAGAAAAAGTAAAAAATATATCTATAAACCCACAAGCATTACAAACCATCATCATAGCCAACTAAAACCACCATTAATGAGTAAAACAAGTTCTTCAAACAAAGTACCCATGAGTCAAAAAATTGCTTTTGGCTTAGGAATGTTAGCGAATCAAATGTTCCCTGCCGCCTTAGGTATTTTCATGGTTGTATTAGTACAAGATTTAGGTTTTTCAACCTTGCAATATGCTGTTTTATTCTTTTTACCCAGAATATTTGATGCATTCACAGATCCAATCATGGGTTTCATATCAGACAATACAAAATCTAAATGGGGAAGAAGGAGACATTATGTTTTTTTAGGAGCAATTATTATGGGAGTTGGATATATACTCATGTGGCAATTATTTAAAGATAATGGGATCACCTATAACTTTTATTACTTTTTAGCTTGGTCAATTGTATTCTATTTAGGGTTAACCATTTTTAGTGTGCCTTATGTAGCTATGGGCTATGAAATGAGTGATGATTTTCATGAACGTACCAACATCATGGCAATTGCACAATGGATAGGACAATGGGCTTGGGTAATTGCACCTTGGTTTTGGGTTATTATGTATGATCAAGGTTGGTTTTCCTCCGCAGATGTGGCCACCAGAACACTGGCTGTATGGGTTGGTATTATATGTATGTTTTTAGCAATGGTACCAGCATTTTTCATCAAAAGTAAATCTACGCTAGATGAAGATTACTCACCACTTACCATGAAAAATATAAGTGGAAGCTTAAAAGAAATCTTAAATGGATTTAAAGAAGCTTTCAAAATTGTACAATTTAAAAAATTATGTATTTCTACCTTTTTAATTTTCAATGCATTTAATACAGTTGCAGGATTTTCATTTTTCATTATTGTGTACTACTTATTTAATGGAGTTACAGGACCAGAAGGTTCATGGATTTGGCCCGCACTTTTTGGAAGTGTTGGCGCATTAGTTACGACATTTTTGGTTATTCCAATTGTAGCGCGTATGTCGAAAGTATTAGGAAAAAAGAAAGCATTCATTGTTTCACAAGGGATTTCAATTATAGGATATATATTATTATGGTTTTTATTTATTCCAGGGAAACCTTACATGGTATTATTTGCATTGCCATTCTTCTCGTTCGGAATAGGTGCTTTGTTTACTTTAATGATGTCAATGACAGCAGATGTATGTGATTTAGACGAACTAAACAACGGACATCGTAGAGAAGGAATTTTTGGAGCAATTTATTGGTGGATGGTAAAATTTGGTTTTGCCATTGCTGGAGGATTAAGCGCATTGATTATGTATTTGGTTGATTTTACACCAAATGCACCTACACAACCAGAAGGAGCCGTACTTGGATTACGAATTTTCTTTTCAGCATTCCCAATTTTAGGAACGTTGATCGCAATGTATATAATGCGAAACTATGATCTTACAGAAGAAAAAGCATTAGAAATAAGCGCAGAATTAGCAAAAAGAAAAATTGTACCAAAAAAACCCATAACCTCTTATTATGAAGGAGCAAGACTCTCCTCATTGGGCGGTCTTAATTTAAAGATAGATACGTCAAAAGATATCAATTTTGATTCAAAAAATAGTTCCGAATTAGCAACGCTATTCAGAGATTCTTTATACAAAGGAATACACGGTTTATGCTTTAGTCCATATACTGAAGGACAAGATATTGGAGATAGATTGACAGAAGATCAAATCGTTAAACGTATAAATATTATTGCTTCGCATACCAAATGGGTACGTTCATTCTCTTGTACTGACGGAAACGAATTCATTCCAAAAGTTGCACGCGCAAGAGGACTCAAAACAATGGTTGGTGCTTGGATTAGTAGCGATAAAAAACGTAATGAAGAAGAAATAAGTTCGTTAATCAATCTAGCAAAAAGTGGTCTTGTAGACATTGCTGTGATTGGAAATGAAGTATTAATGCAAAAAGAATTAAGTGAAAGGGAAATTATAGATTACATACAACGAGTTAGAGTAGCATTGCCAAACACTCCAATTGGATATGTAGATGCGTATTATCAATTCGTAGAACGCCCAAAACTTATTGACGCTTGCGATTTAATACTAGTAAACTGTTATCCTTTTTGGGAAGGAAGCAGTATTGAAAATTCTTCAATATATCTAAGACAAATGCATGCCCTTGTACAAAAAGCAGCAAAAGGAAAAAAAGTAATCATTACAGAAACTGGTTGGCCAGATCAAGGATCGCAAACAAATGGAGCGGTTCCTTCACCAGAAAATGCAATGAAATATTTTCTCAATACTCAAAAATGGTCAAGAGAAGAAAACATAGAAATATATTATTTCTCATCGTTTGACGAATCATGGAAAATCCGTAATGAAGGAGATGTCGGAGCACGTTGGGGAATATGGGATAAAAATGAACAATTAAAATTTAGTTAAAAAAAACAGTGCGCTTCTAAGAAAAGAAGCAGCATCAGTACTTATAAATTTAATAGAGAATACAACTAAAAAATGTCATATAGAGACGAAGATTATCGTTTATACGAAGGTGTAAATTATAGAGAACATTCAGGAATAGATTTTGAAAAATATTCTATCAAAGATTTAAAAAAACTTTGGAAAGCTGCGCTTAATAAAGGTATGCACGGCATCTGCTTTAGCATGTATGAAGATGGACAAGAGCCAGGAGATGTAATAAGCGAAGCGCAAGTAGAAAGAAGAATAAAAATATTGAAGCCATATTCAAAATGGATACGTTCTTTTTCTTGTATTGAAGGCAACGAACACATTCCTCGAATAGCTAAAAAACATGGAATGAAAACCTTAGTTGGTGCTTGGTTAGGAGATGATAAAGAAGACAATGAAAAAGAAATTGAAGCTTTAATTCAATTAGGAAAAGAAGGTGTAGTAGACATTGCAGCAGTTGGAAACGAAGTGCTGTACAGAAACGATTTAACACTCGAAGAATTATTAGATTATATAAAAAGAGTAAAAGAAGCGTTGCCAAATGTTGAAGTAGGATACGTAGATGCTTATTATGAATTTTCAGTACATCCAGAACTTGTGGAGATCAGCGATGTAATTCTAAGTAATTGTTATCCATATTGGGAAGGTTGCCACCTAAATGGTTCATTAGCACATATGCAACAAATGTTCGGACAAGCGTCTCATGCAGCACAAGGTAAAAAAGTCATCATTACAGAAACAGGTTGGCCAAGCGAAGGTGGTAGTTTAAAAGGAGCAGAATCTTCTGAGATAAATGCCATGAAATACTTTATTAATTCTCAAGCTTGGGCAGACAAAGATAACGTAGAAATTTTCTATTTCTCATCATTTGATGAATCATGGAAAACAGGAGATGAAGGTGATGTTGGTGCCTATTGGGGACTTTGGGACAAGCATGAAAAACTAAAATTTTAACCAATAACTAAACATGTCTTTTAGAGAAGAAAAATTTTTCGCATTAGCATCCTTAGACTTTGAAGGAAAATCCTTTGATGATCTAAAAGCGCTATGGCGAAAAAGTCTGGACGGAGGAATGCACGGATTGTGTTTTAGTCCATATGAAGAAGGACAAGAGCCAGGTGACACACTTTCGGAAGCACAAATAAGACGTCGTTTAGAAGTCATCAAACCATACACCAATTGGGTACGTTCATTTTCATGTACAGAAGGAAACGAGTTGGTTCCTAAAATTGCCAAAGAACTAGGAATGAAAACCTTAGTTGGCGCTTGGTTAGGAGACAATCCAGAAATAAACGAAGCGGAAATTGAAGGACTCGTTACACTTGCTAAGAAAGGATATGTAGACATTGCAGCCGTTGGAAATGAAGTTATGTACCGAGGCGATTTAACAGAAGAAGAATTACTAAAATTCATATATGATACAAAAAAACAAATTAAAGGAATTCCAGTAGGCTATGTAGATACTTATTGTGAATTCACAGAACGTCCAGCAATCACGGAAGCTTGTGATGTAATCTTAGCAAACTGTTACCCTTTTTGGGAAGGTTGCGATCAAGATTATTCGCTATTATACATGAAAGATATGTATAACCGAGCGCTTCGTGCTGGAAATGGTAAAAAAGTTATCATTACTGAAACTGGTTGGCCAAACAAAGGTACAAACCTTGAAGGAGCTTTTCCATCAGACACAAATGCAATTAAATACTTTATTAACACTCAAAAATGGTCTCAAGAAGAAGACATTGACATTTTTTACTTCTCATCATTCGATGAATCTTGGAAAGTAGGAGACGAAGGCGATGTTGGAGCCTATTGGGGACTTTGGGACAAACACGGAAATTTTAAATTTTAAAACAGAAAACTATTATGAAAAAAATTATTTTTTTAGTATGCTTATTCGTTGGAACATTTGCGATTGCGCAACCAACAGATAATGCCACAGATCCACCAGCAAGAGTTAGTGCAGATGTAATTTCCATTTTTAGTGGCCCATATACAGATGTTGCTGGTACAGATTATAACCCAAATTGGAGTCAATCTGGTTTTGGTACAGCAAATACAGCTTTTGATCCAGGAACTGGTAATATAGTGTTGGCGTATCCAAACTTTAATTATCAAGGAAATCAATTTGGAAGTACGCAAGACATTTCATCAATGGAGTTTTTACACGTTGATATTTGGGTAGATGGAACTTTTAACCCAAATGTTTTTGTAATTAGCTCTGGAGGAGAAATTGCACATCCAATTACAAACACAGGTTCAGGTACTTGGATTAGTGTAGATATTCCTGTTGCAGGAATTACAGGAGATACTTCTTCAGCAATACAATTTAAGTTTGATGGAGGAAATGGATCTACAGATGGTATTTATGTTGACAATTTATACTTCTGGAAAAATCCTTCGGCATCAGGAACAGATGCTACATTAAGTGCGTTAGAAATTGACAGTACACCATTAACTGGTTTTGCTTCTGGAGTAACAAATTACACCGTAGAATTAGCGCCAGGAACAACAGTAGTTCCACAGATTACAACAGCAACACCAACAGATTCAAATGCGATGGTAAATATTACACAAGCACCAGCAATTCCTGGAGATGCTACCGTATTAGTTACTTCTCAAAATGGAAGTGTGATGCAAACATATACTGTATCTTTTAATGACAATTTAGAACCATCACCAATGGACAATGCTACAGATCCAATTGCTAGAAATAGCGTAGATGTAATTTCTATTTTCAGTGGTGCATATACAAACGTTGCTGGTACAGATTTCAATCCAAATTGGAGCCAATCTGGTTTTGGTTCAGCAAATACAGCTTTTGATCCAGGAACTGGTAATATAGTGTTGGCATATCCAAACTTTAATTACCAAGGAAATCAATATGGAAGTACACAAGATATTTCATCAATGGAGTTTTTACATGTTGATATTTGGATAAATGGAACTTTTAATCCTAATGTTTTTGTAATTAGTTCAGGAGGAGAAATTGCACATCCAATTACAAACACAGGTTCAGGTACTTGGATTAGTGTAGATATTCCTGTTTCAGGAATTACAGGAGATCCTACTTCAGCAATACAATTTAAGTTTGACGGAGGTGGCTCAGGTTCTGATGCTATTTATGTAGACAACTTATATTTCTGGAAAAATCCAACAGCACCAGGTTCTGATGCTTCATTAAGTGCGCTAGAAATTGATAGCACTCCATTAGCTGGTTTTTCTTCAGGAACAACTAATTACACAATGGATTTAGCTCCAGGAACAACAGTAATTCCACAAATTACGACGGCAACTCCAACGGATCCAAGTGTTACGAGTGTAACTATAAATCAAGCGCCAACTATTCCAGGTGATGCAACAGTTGTAGTCGTTTCTCAAAATGGTGCGGTTACAGAAACATATACAGTTTCATTTGCAGTAGTAGGACCTACAATGGCAGCTCCAACACCGCCAAACAGACCTGCAGCAGATGTAATATCATTATACAGTAATGTATATACAAACACGACAATTGAAACTTGGAATGCTTCGTTTGACGATTCTACTTCTGAAGATGTAGTTGCTTTTGGTGATGATATCAAAAAAATTACATTTACAAACTTCATCGGAGTTGAATTCATAAACAATAGAATTGATGCTTCTGGGATGACACATTTTCATATGGATTTCTGGACAGACAACTCAGATTTAACAGGGAAAGTGTTCAACTCTAAATTCTCACAATGGGGCGGAACTAATGGTGAAGTTTCAGCTATGGAATTAAACATAAATGGAGGAAGTACGCCACCATTAGCAACAGGAACTTGGGTTTCTATTGATGTTCCAATTGCTACAAGTTTCTCTAATAACTTAACAAGAGATGATTTAGCTCAATTCTTAATCACTTCTAACTTAGGTGTTGTTTATGTTGATAATATCTATTTCCATAAAAATACGGTACTAAGTACAGAAGAATTTACTGCATCTACGTTCAAAACATATCCAAATCCAACAAATGATTCATGGAATGTTGTAGCTGATAATGTAATTATAAAAGCTGTACAAGTATATGATATCGCAGGAAGACAAGTATTAACATTAGCACCAAATGCTTCTCAAGTTACTATTGATGGTTCTTCGTTGAAAAATGGAATCTATTTTGCCAAAATTCAATCTGAAAAAGGTTTAAGTAGTATCAAATTAGTGAAAAACTAAATATAAATTTTTTAATATCTATAAAAAGTGTGTTTATGAAAATAGACACACTTTTTTATATTTTACAAGTATAAGTCAATTCACTAACTTTACATATTCCTGTAAAATTGGAAAAAAACTAAATCTCAATAAATGAAAAACGTAGTTTCTTTAAAATCATTAGCAAAAGAATTGAATATATCTGTATCTACGGTTTCAAAATCATTGAACAATAGTGAAGAAATAAGTGCGCAAACAAAAGAACGTGTAAAGAATCTTGCCAAACTAAGAGGCTATTCGCCAAATCCTATTGCGGTACGTTTGCAAAAGCAAGAAACGATGCAAATAGGTGTGGTAATTCCGAGTATTGAAAATCCATTTTTTGCATCTGTATTAAAAGGAATTGATGAAATAGTAAGTTCATCAAAATACAATATCATTACTTTTTTCAGCAATGAAAGTATTCAAAAAGAAAAAGAATGTTTGGACTATTTCTCGAAAGGAAATGTGGACGGAATTCTAATCTGTATTGCTGAAGAAACCAACAAAAAGAAAACATTTGATCACATTATTGACATTAAACAAAGAGGAATTCCATTAGTATTATTTGATCGTATTCCAATGCAACCACTCGGATTTGATGTTGTTCATATAAATGATTACGATAGTATTGTAAGTGCGTATGAATATTTAGAAGAAAAAGGGTGTAAAAAAATTGCGTTTGTATCTTCTATTCCAACATTAATTGTTGGACGCTTGCGCGAAGATGGATATCTGTCAAAAGCTAAAAACCCAGTAATCATAGCAACTGAGGACTTAAATGAACTTCAACAAACGTTACAAAAATCTTTACAAAACAATGCTATTGACGGACTAATTACAGCTGATATCAATGCAACGTTGCTTTGTAATAGTGCCATTCAAAAACAAGGATTAACGTACTCAAAAAATATCTCTTTAATTGGGTATGTAAATGCTGCACAAAACGAACTTTCGTATCCTAAAATATCTTCTATAGATCAACATCCACAAGAAATTGGTAGACAAACTGCAAGCGTATTGTTACAGCGCTTAGAATCTAAACCAGACAATGCTCCTGTGCGTGATATTATTCTAAACACTACACTTACCATTGGAGATACAAGTCGTTAAATTCTAATCATAAGTTTTTTAAGATCGGGTTTGCTATCGTAAATTCTACTAAAGATTAACATAAAACATACGTGTATTATTGTACTTTTACCAAAAGTAGAATAATGAAGCATATATTTTCCCTATTTGCAATGTTATTGTTAAGTCAATTAGCATTAAGTCAGACAGTTGTAATAAATGAAATTGATTGTGATACGCCTGGAACGGATACACAAGAATTCATTGAATTAAAATCAAGTACTCCAAACTTTCTATTGGACGGTTATGTATTAGTACTTTTCAACGGTTCGAGTTCTGGAAATGATAGTAGTTATTTTACATTAGATTTAGACGGCCGAACAACAGATGTCAACGGATTATTATTAATTGGAAGTAGTACAGTTTCTCCAGTACCACAATTACTAATAGGATCAAATGTAATTCAAAATGGTGCTGATGCAGTTGCAATTTATCTTGCCAACGGATCCGATTTTCCGCAAGGAACACAAGCAACAACCACCAACTTAGTAGATGCAATTGTATATGATACTGGCGAAGCAGATGATGTTGGATTATTAGCTTTATTAGGGTTAACAACGCAAATTAGCGAAGGCGGAAACAACAATACGAACTCCATTCAACGTAACGAAACGGACGGAAGCTATTTTGTAGCAACGCCAACACCAAGACAACTAAATGATGGAAGTGGAATTATTTTGAATGGAATTGCCATCAATGTGGCAAACGATCAATACAATGAAGGCGAAACATTTACAATAGAATTCACTACGGAAACGGCAGTTTCATCAGACTTAGACTTAACAATCACGCTTGATAACGGAACTTTTGATACTGCTGACTTTACAGGAACTACAACGGTAACAATTCCTACAGGACAAATGTCGGTAACCACAATGATTACCTTGGTTGATGATACATTGGATGAAGGCGATGAAGAATTAATCATCAACTTAGAAGACAATTTTTCAGTAGAATATATCATTCTAAACAATGAAGTTCTTATCCGAGCTGTTGATGACGATTTTACAGTAGCACCATTCGGAACTCCTTTAAACCCAACATATAATACAGTTGCGAGTACAGTGCCAACTGGTTATTATGACTCAATGGACGGTTTAGCAGATAATGCTTTAAAAGATGCAATGCAAGCCATTATTGCTGAATTTGGAGTAGTACGCGCACAAACGTATGCCGATGTATTTGATATTTTGAAAGAAGCCGATCAGAATCCTGCAAATAGCAATCAAGTTTGGTTAGTTTATACCGAACAAGGACGCGCAAAACTTGATCAACAATCAAGCTCAACCAGTACAGGAAAATGGAATAGAGAACATACATTTCCACGTTCGTTAGCAGGTTATGAAAGTATAGAGGAAGATGATATTGCCGATGGAAGAGATGTTTTTTGGATCACAAGAGCAGATTCATTACGACATGGAAACTCTGACGGACATGCATTAAGAGCGAGTGACGGACCTGAAAATAGCTCTAGAGGAAATCAGCATTACGGACAATATACAGGACCGACGGGAACTGCGGGAAGCTTTCGTGGCGATGTGGCACGAAGCGTACTTTTCTTAGCAGTTCGTTACAACGGATTGTCAATTGAAAATGGTTTTCCTGCTGTAGAAGGACAATTAGGAGATTTAGCAACCTTATTAACTTGGCACAGAAATGATCCGCCTGATGATTTTGAAATGAATCGTAATAATGTTGTGTATACGTGGCAATTCAATAGAAATCCATTTATAGATCATCCAGAATTGGTAGAACATATTTGGGGAAATCAAATGGGCGTTGCTTGGGTTCAACCATTATCTACGGAAGAATTTACAGCGAATACAATCAAAATCTATCCAAATCCAGCAAAAAATCATATTACGATTCTAGGAATAGAAGAAGATGCAACAATTGAAATATATGCTTTAGATGGACGAAGATTATTCACAAGTCAATTCTCGGGAACGACTACAATTCCACTAAATTTAACAAGCGGAATTTATCTTTCTAAAATAATTTCTAATGGAAAAATAGCGACAAAGAAGATTATTGTAGAATAGTTATGAATTAATTTGAAAATTTGAAAATGATGCCGATAAATAAGCTAAAAACATTCGTAGATTAATTACAAATTTGCACGAGCGTTTTTAGAATTGATTTCTTACTATTATGTGATTCTGAATCAAGTTCAGAATGACGCCTTTTTGATAATTTGCGATGTGTATTTAATTAACAATAAATTGTCAGTTCGAGCGCAGTCGAGAACAGCTTTTGAAATTACAAGTTTCTCGATACAATTTTTTTCGCCATCTGTTTATCAATCTAACAGATTACTTCGCTCTCGCTCGTAATGACGAATCCAAATAATCTAAGCAAGTCCAACAAGTCTAATCGAATCAAGTCTAAGCAAGTCTAAAAAAGGTCACTGAGCGGAGTCGAAGTGACGTTTCGTTCCATACGCTAAATCGCCAGCATCGCCCAAACCAGGGATAATATATCCGCGACTATTCAATTCATTATCAACTGCGGCAATCCACAAATGTGTATCTTCAGGGAAATGTTCCTTCACATAATCAACACCTTGCGTAGAACCTAACACAGAAATAATGTGAATATTCTTAGGAATTCCTTGCTGTAACAACACATCATACACACTTTTCATCGTGCGTCCTGTTGCCAACATCGGATCTACCAATAACAGCGTTTTTCCTTCCAACGAAGGTGTTGCCATATAATTTACTACAATTTCAAATTCGTCACCATCATCAATATGATTGCGATACGCAGAAACAAAAGCATTCTCGGCGGTATCAAAATAATTCAAAATTCCTTGATGCAAAGGCAAACCCGCGCGAAGAATAGAACAAATCACGACATCTTTAGCTGGTAACGTCATTTCTTTCGTTCCTAACGGCGTTTCAATGATTTCAGTAGTTCTTGCTAATATTTTGCTGCATTCATAGCTCAAAATTTCTCCTACACGTTCAATATTTCTGCGAAAACGCATCGAATCTTTTTGAATTGTGACCTCGCGCAATTCTGAAATAAATTGGTTCATTAAAGAAGACTGTGAAGTAAAATCGTGAATTATCATAGAAAAGTAATTTGTGTTGCAATATTACTAATTTTCTATGGTAAACAAATCAAATCTAAAAAAATAAGCGAACCGAAGTTCGCTTATAAATTTTATAATACACAAGACCAATCTGGTGAATTTTGTTGAACTTGACCATTGATTATTACTGGAGTGTATATACAAAAACCATTACAAGCTGCTAGACAATCTGGTTCTCCATAAAATAGATAAGGTTTAAAAACCATTCCTCCATTAATAGATTTTTGTTCAGATTTAGTAATCTCTGAACCTAAATTCAAAATTGATTTTAACATAATATATATTTTAAAAAATTAATAATGAACGAATTTAAGTAAAAGTATTTAAGAAAAAAATTACAATTGTTAACGATTTATAAATCTTACATGTAAAAAAGCACCATCTCATCGCTGATAGCGTTTACGTAATTAGTTGCCCAAACCTAACTAATTACACAGAAATTATCAAATTACTTTTAGTATATTCGCCAAAAAATAAGCAATGTTAAAAGGAGTTTTATTTGATATGGATGGTGTAATTGTAGACACAGAACCGTTACATCAAAAAGCATATCACTTAATGTTTAATGATGTTGAAATTGAGGTTTCTCCTGAGTTGTATCAATCATTCACAGGACAATCTACTTTGAATATTTGCAAGCGATTATGTGATCGTTTTAGTTTAACAGAAAGACCTGAAACCTTAGTTCAGCTCAAGCGAAAACACTTTAAATATATATTTGAGAACGATCCTAGTTTGCAGTTAATTGATGGCGTGTTGGACATCATCAAAGAATATCATGAAAAAGAATTGAAACTTGTCTTAGCTTCTTCGGCGTCTATGATGACGATTAATAATATTTTTGATCGATTCAACTTAAATCAATACTTCATTGCAAAATTTAGCGGAGCCGATTTAAAACAATCCAAACCGCATCCAGAAATTTTTGAAAAAGCAGCGTTTGCAACAGGTTACGAACGTTCAGAATGTATGGTTATTGAAGATTCTACCAACGGAATTAAAGCGGCAAATGCGGCAAAAATATTTTGTGTTGGTTATGACAGTGTGCATTCTAAAAATCAAGATTATTCGATAGCAAATATGGTAATTTCAGATTTTGGAGAAATTCGACATGCTAAAATTCAGGAGATATTTAAAGAAATAAATTAGTAACAATTAGATCTATTCAATTTTTCAGTGTGTATATCATCTTCGGTAAAAGGAATTCCATCTTTTCCTACAGAAAAAAGGGTGTAATCTTTACCATTATCAAAGCTTTCATAAAAAAAGGTATTTCCCCAACTGTCTGTGGTTATATATTCTTTATCAAATCTATTATGAGTGCTAAAACAATTCAAATCAAAAGGATATTCACCTGTATCATTCTTTTCATAAGCCAATAAAAGTGCGCTGGAAAATAACCTACCGTTTGTTCTTCGTTCTTTTTTCATGGCAGTATAAGAAGAAAAGAAAAGAATAGTAATCAAAGCAAACACGCTCATGCTGACATAAGAAACTCTCTTTCTGAAACGTATAAATTCTTCCATACGAGAGTAAATGTACTAAAATTTGTATGAAAAGTCAACTTTTTAACTTTATTTTGTTTGAATAGTAGTGAAGCCTTGTTCAAAATTCTTATGAATTACAATATCATCATCTGTGTGCAATACGCCATCTTTTCCTTTTGAAATCAGTGTATAACTTTCGCCGTTTTCAGCTTTTTGATAAAAAATTGCATTGTTCCAACTATCAATACTCAAATCTCCTAAAGTTGGATTTCTGCGAGCAATTCCATCAATAGTTTCTGGATATTGATTAGCATGTTCTTTTTCAAGTTTCAATAAATGTGTAATCGTTTGTAATGTATCTTTTGTATCGCTAACCTGTTGCATTGGTTTTAGTAAGAAAAAAAATAATAGTACAGCACTCAAAATAATAATACATCCAATAATATAAACACGCGCAACGGATGAATTCTTTGATTTTTTTGAAACATACAGCTTTTTCTCATGTGCAGGCGTATCTTTTTTATTTCCCCAAAAAGAAAAATCTAAAAATAACTCAAGTATATCTGTAATCCATTCTCCTATCATACTGAAAAATCTTAATTTTTATAACTATAAGTATCAATTTTAGGAAAAAGTTACTTTTTAATTTTAGAAATAGTCGTTCCAATTATTTTTGACGGTTTCTTCATATCTGAAATAGCAAGATCAATGGCGGATTTCAACAAATTTTCAACATCCGAATTTCTATACGTTTTTATATTTAAAATGTGAATATGACGAATCAACTTTCCTGTTCCTTGTAATAATTGCTTCGAATCGTCTAAAATTGTTCCTTTATTAAAGCCTAAATTCATGTGCTTTGTATATATCGGAATCATGCAAAATGCATCCGAAAGCTTCTCAGATATAGAAAATACAGCAGTTAATGCATGTGTATGATACACAAGTTCGTTTGCATTTGGATACAATTCCAATACATAATTTCTCAAATCGATAAAAAGATCAATACATTCTTGATCTTTCAATTGAAGAAATTTCTCAAAATCGGGATGAATAATTCGAGTAGGATTCATGTGCAATAAAAATTTGAAACTCAATATACTATTTAAAAAGTGAATTTTGACCAAAATTATATAAACCTAAAATTTGTTCACAATACAAATTCACGTAGCTTTGTATTCCTTTTAAAAGAAATATAGTTATCGAAGATATTATATATACCATGTTGTGGAGTATTTCTCCTTTCGGAGAAGCCAAAGTTGGAATTCCGATTGGACTGAGTTCTGATGCAAATCCGTATCTCGTTTTTGTTGCTGCATTTGTAGCAAACGTGTTGGTATTTCCGATCATGATTTTCTTCTTAGATCACGTTAATCGTTACTTACTTCGCTGGCGATTCTACAAAAAAGGAGCGTTATATGTTGCCCGAAAAGCCAAACGTGGCGCAAAAGATAAAATACAAAAATATGGTTTCTGGGGTTTAATGTTTTTTGTCATGATTCCAATTCCAGGAACTGGTGTATATGCAGGAACTATTGCAACGTATCTCTTCAATATAGAACGTAAAAAGGCATTTTTAGCTAACGTAATCGGAATCTTTTTCTCGTCTGTAATTGTTTGGGTAACGTTTTATTATGGTTTTAGTTTATTTGATTAATTTTAGAAATTAGATTTATAATAACAACTTCGTCAGATCGAGTGAATTTGTGTAACAAATTTGTATCGAGATTACTTTGAAACTAAAAACTTCTCGATACAATTTTTCTTCATTTCATTTCGAAAAACTACTCGAAGAGACGTTCTATTTACAATTTCAAAACATTTTTCCGAAACTCAGTAGGCGTCAAGCCTTTAATATCCTTAAACTTTCGATTAAAATTTGAAATATTAAAAAAGCCGCAATCATGTGCAATATCTGAGATAGACAACTGTTGTTGATTGGTCAAAAACTTACACGCATTTTCAATACGAATAGCTGTCAAAAACTGAAAAAAGGTTTTATTCGTTCGTTGTTTAAAATACTTGCAGAAAGCATTTGGCGTCATGTTAGCAATTGTTGCAATCTCTTCCAAAACAATCTTTTGGCCAAAATGATTCATCACAAACTCAAAAATTGCACTCATGCGTTTTCCTTCGTCGTCGGTATAATTTTTTGTATTGATAAAAGATGAAACTGTTTCATACTTTGATTCTGTCAAAATAGAAAGCACTTCAAAAAAAGTAGCGAATCGTTTGATGGTTTTTTGATGGAGAATCGCTTCAAAAAATGGTTTCAAAACAATTTGATTCTCTTGAAACTTCACACCAAAATTTGCGTCATCAAGTAATCGTTTTAAGTTCTTAAGCTTTGGCAGATCAAAAAAATGTTCACCAAAACTATCATATGTAAAAAACACAGAAATCATATAGGAATCTTGCTCGGTTGAAACATCACTTTTCAACACATGCGGAACATTGCTACCAAACAATAACACATCATTCGATTGAAAATCGCGAATCGTATCTCCAATAATAAACGTTCCTTTTCCAGAAACAATATAGGAAAGTTGAATTTCTTCATGTTGGTGTAACTTTTCATAAAAAGTGCGTCCACGATCTTCCTGAACAATCAAAATATCGTCTTCAGCTTTCGGAATCTTAAATGGTAAAACTTTCATTAAAAGTAAATTAATAGGCTAAAATTAATCCAAAAATAACCAAAATCAAGTTATAATGATAAAATAGTATCAAAATTGGATAATATCTACAATTTCCAATAGTTTGATGAAACGTATTTTTATCACATCAAAAAACAATACCATGAAAATCAATTGGAAAGGCGTAATGCCAGCAGTTACGACTAAATTTACAGCAGAAGATACGTTAGATTTAGACATGTTTACCGTAAACATAAAAGCACAAGTAGATGCTGGCGTTCACGGAATAATTCTCGGCGGAACGTTAGGTGAAGCGAGTACATTAACGAATGAAGAAAAACGGATCTTAATTCGCGAAACGGTAAAAATCGTCAATGGAAAAATTCCAGTAATTATAAATGTAGCCGAACAATCTACGGTTGCCGCAAAACAAGCTGCAAAACACGCCAAAGAAGATGGCGCAAGCGGTTTAATGATGTTGCCGCCAATGCGTTACAAAGCAGATAGCAGAGAAACGGTTACCTATTTCAAATCGGTTGCAAACAGTACCGATTTGCCAATAATGATTTACAACAATCCTGTCGATTATGGAATTGAAGTCACATTGGATATGTTTGAAGAATTATTGAATGAGTGCTCAAACATTCAAGCAGTAAAAGAATCAACACGCGATATTTCAAACATTACACGAATCAGAAATCGGTTTGGTAATCGTTTGGCAATTCTAAGTGGTGTCGATACACTTGCTTTGGAAAGTATGTTAATGGGCGCAGATGGTTGGGTTGCAGGGTTGGTTTGTGCATTTCCAGCAGAAACTGTGGCAATTTATGCCTTAGCGAAATCAGGAAGAACGCAAGAAGCTATCGAAATTTACAGATGGTTTTTACCAATATTAGAACTTGACATCAACACAAAATTGGTTCAAAACATAAAACTTGCGGAAGTCGCAACAGGAATTGGAACAGAAAATGTCCGCGAACCGCGATTGCCATTAATCGGAACAGAACGTGAACATGTATTAGCAATCATAGAAAAAGGCATTAAAACGCGCCCAAACTTACCAGATTACAAACAGTATCTTGATTAGTTGTGAGTATTACGTATTGAGATATATAATGAAGCGTCATTACGAAGGAAGTATGACTGAAGTAATCTGCATATAGAGAAACAGATTACCACGAGTTTTTCAAAAACTCTCGCAAAGACGTAATGAGCAGTATTGAAATATGAGATAAATTTGTATAAATTAAAAGACTTTACCATTACTAATTTAGTCAGATAGAATCAAAGCAGATAGCTGAAAATTTATTCTAAGGTTTTATCTTTTATGCAGAGTAGTGAATTAAATCCGTTAAAAATTTCTGAAGCCTTGGAAGAAATTTAGGATTTAATTCACGGTTTTATTACTTTTCAAAAAAAAGGAATAAAAACTCCTCATAAAAGTGCCATTTCTTTTGGTTCATTTTCTTTGGGCAAGCAAAGAAAAGAACATAATAACTAATTTATAAAACGATTATGATTACTGGAAAAAACTATATAGGAAACTCGCTTTCCGCGAAAGGAAAAACAACGTATAAAACCTTCAATCCGCAAACGAATACTGAAAATGATATCGTTTACACAGAAGCAACTTCAGACGAAATTTCAGAAGCTGTGGAATTAGCAGCAGAAGCTTTTAAAACCTACAACAAAATCTCTGGAAAGAAAAAAGCTGTCTTTTTAAATGCAATTGCTGATGAAATTTTGGCGTTGGATGACAAATTGGTCAAAACATATATGTCTGAAAGCGGATTGCCAGAAGGACGCGCAAAAGGTGAGCGTGGACGAACTATTGGACAATTACGAACTTTTGCAGTTTTACTTGAAGAAGGTTCTTGGGTGGAAGCACGAATTGATCCTGCACAACCTGATCGAAAACCAAATCCGAGAGTAGACTTACGAAAAATGTCAATTCCAATTGGTCCAGTCGTTGTTTTTGGCGCGAGTAACTTTCCATTAGCATATTCAACGGCAGGCGGCGATACGGCTTCTGCGTTGGCTTCCGGTTGTCCTGTCATTGTAAAATCGCATCCAATGCATGCAGGAACTGGTGAATTAGTTGCTTCGGCAATCGCGAAAGCGGCACAAAAAACAGGAATGCCAAATGGTGTATTTTCAAACTTAAACAGTAGCGGAATTGAAGTCGGGCAGCAATTAGTAGAACATCCAAAAGTAAAAGCGGTTGGTTTTACGGGAAGTATTCGTGGCGGACGCGCATTATTCGATTTAGCGGCAAAACGCCCAGAACCAATTCCAGTATTTGCAGAAATGGGAAGTATAAATCCTGTCATTTTATTGCCAAAAGCCTTGGAAGAAAAAGCAGCATCTTGGGGGAAAACGTACGCAAGTTCCATTACGTTAGGAACTGGACAATTCTGCACGAATCCAGGACTAATTTTAGGAATAAAAAGTGATTCTTTGACAAAATTTATACAAACTTTATCGGAAGAAATTGTAACGATTGCGCCACAATGCATGTTGCATCCAAACATTTACAAATCATTCAAAAACAATAAATCCAAAGCGCAAAAACAAAATAATGTTAAAACGATTGCAAATGTTGATAAAGCTGTCGCTGAAAACTACGCACAACAAGCTGTTGCCACCGTTGACGGAAAAACATTTTTAGAAAATTCGGCATTGCATGAAGAAGTTTTTGGACCATTTTCGTTGGTTGTTCAGTGTGAAGATGCATCGCAATTAGAAGAAATTATTGCAAACTTAGAAGGACAATTAACGGGAACTATTATTTCTGAAAAGAACGAAGTAGCACAACATCAAAACATTGTAAATGCGCTAGCACAACGTGTTGGAAGAATCATTTTTAATGGCGTTCCAACTGGTGTGGAAGTTGTACCTTCCATGTTGCATGGCGGACCATATCCTGCGTCTACGGACAGTAGATTTACGGCGGTTGGTAGAGATTCCATTAAACGTTGGGTTCGTCCATTTAGTTACCAAGATTGGCCAAATAACTTATTGCCAGATGAATTGAAGAACGAAAACCCACTAAACATTATTCGATTGGTGAATGAAAAAGAAACAAAAGAAGCAATTTAAAGAGTTATTGAGTAAATGAACATGGAGAAGAAATATCACAAAAATAGTTTTATTTTTTGATGCTAAATTATTTTTGCCTAATGCCTAATGCCTAATGCCTAATGCCTAATGCCTAATGCCTAATGCCTAATGCTATGCGAAAGACGTTTTTTTGTATTGATGCACATACTTGTGGAAACCCTGTGAGAGTTATTGCTGGCGGCGGACCAAATTTGGTAGGCGCAAACATGAGCGAAAAACGGCAGCATTTTCTACAGGAATTTGATTGGATTCGGAAAGGTTTAATGTTTGAACCGCGCGGTCATGATATGATGAGCGGAAGTATATTATTTCCGCCAAGCAATCCTGAAAATGATTTTGGAATTCTATTTATAGAAACTTCTGGCTGTTTGCCAATGTGTGGACACGGAACCATTGGAACGATTACGATTGCAATTGAAGAAGGTTTAATTACGCCGAAAATTGCAGGAAAAATAAAAATGGAAACGCCAGCAGGTTTGGTAGAAATTGAATATCAGCAAACAGGAAAAAAAGTAGATTGGGTTCGGTTAACGAATGTGAAAAGCTTTCTAACTGCGGAAAATTTAACGGTTGATTGTCCCGAATTAGGAAAACTTTCATTTGATGTCGCTTATGGTGGAAATTACTATGCAATTGTGGATCCGCAAGCAAATTTTTCAGGTATTCAATATTTTACTGCCAGTAAAATAATTCAATATTCACAAGTTGTTCGTGATCGAATTAATGCAAAATATCCAAATATGTTTATTCATCCAGAAGATGAAACCATTCGCGATGTTTCACACATGCTCTGGACAGGAAATCCATTGGACAAAACTTCTTCGGGAAGAAATGCGGTTTTCTATGGAGATAAAGCGATTGACAGAAGTCCTTGTGGCACAGGAACTTCCGCGCGATTGGCACAATTGTACGCCAAAGGAAAGTTAAAAATAGGCGAGGAGTTTATTCACGAAAGTTATATTGGTTCAAAATTTATTGGTCGTGTAGAGCGAGAAACTACATTAGATGGAAAACAAGCAATTGTGCCAAGTATTCAAGGTTGGGCAAAAATATACGGTTATAATACGATTGTTATTGACGAAGATGATGATCCGTATGCGCATGGTTTTCAGGTCATTTGATAAAATAGTTAATGAGTATCGAGGTATTAGTATTGAGATGTTTGTAACGTCATTACGAGGAAGTATGACGAAGTAATCTGTTTATAGCGAAGCAGATTGCCACAAGTTTTTTCATTTCGACTTAGCTCAATGTATACAAAACTCTCGCAAAGACGGATTATAAAATAAAATAGCAATAATCTAAAAAGTCTAAAAGCAAAGCGATCCAAGAGATTCCCGCCCAGCGGGAACGAGTCTAATGATCTAAAGAAAGAATGAAAAAAGAAATTGTCATTATCGGAGGCGGAATTATTGGACTTTGTTGCGCGTATTATTTACAACAAGATGGACATCAAGTCACAATTGTAGATAAAAGCGACATTTCTAGCGGCGCATCTTTTGTGAATGCTGGATATATTACGCCAAGTCATTTTATTCCGTTAGCCGCGCCAGGTATGATTACCAAAGGTTTGAAATGGATGTTGAATTCGTCGAGTCCTTTTTATGTAAAACCACGATTAGATGTTGACTTTTTAAAATGGTCTTGGTTGTTTAAAAAATCTGCCACAGCGAAACACGTTACAACCTCAATTCCTATTATTAAAGATATCAATTTGTTGAGTCGCGAATTGTATTCTGAATTGAAAAATTCCAATGATTTTGACTTTCATTTAGAGCGAAAAGGTTTGTTAATGTGTTATCAAACAGAAAAAGCAGGTGAAGAAGAATGGAAAATAGGCAAACGCGCGATTGAAGAAGGTTTGAACGCTCAAAATTTAACCAAAGAAGAAGTTAAAAAATTGGAGCCAAACGTTGATTTTAATATAAAAGGTGCTATTTATTTTGATTCAGATGCGCATATGACGCCAAACGATTTTATGCCAAAAATGATAGCTTTTTTGAAGAAAAAAGGTGTTCGGTTTTATACAAATGAATCTATCACCGATCTAACATTTACAAATGATAAAATTGTTGCTGTCCAAACTTCGAAACGAACATTAAAAGCAGACGAATTCGTACTTGCGGCAGGTTCTTGGAGTTCAGTGTTGGCAAAAAAACTTACTATGAATATTCCGCTTCAAGCGGGAAAAGGATACTGTATCAACGTTTTCGAAAACACAGGAATTTCAATGCCTGCAATTTTGGTGGAAGCGAAAGTTGCTGTAACGCCAATGCAAGGTTTTACACGTTTTGCAGGAACGATGGAAATTGGCGAAATTAATCATAAAATCAATCCGAAACGTGTGAAAGCGATTGCGAATGTTGCTGAGAGTTTTTATAATGGATTACAGATTCCGAAAACTTCCCTAGAAAATGCTGCTTGCGGATTACGTCCGTGTTCTCCAGACGGTTTGCCATATATTGGAAAAACAAAAAACTATAAAAACCTCACAATTGCAACTGGTCACGCAATGATGGGTTGGAGTTTGGGGCCGGCAACAGGAAAGTTGGTGAGTGAGTTGATTGGAGAAAAGAATACTTCGATGAAATTGGATGGTTTTGAAGTTGGGCGATTTGGATAGTTTTTTTAGACTTCTTGGATTGTTGGACTCGCTGTCGCTTTTGGAAACGGCTTTGCCTTTGGATCGCTTCATTTCGACAAGCTCAATGTAAACGCTTTTAGTATTTTGGTATGTGAATTATTTACACATTAAATAAACTTATAAACCTTTCAACTTTTAAACTAAAATGTTGCTCTTGCATTTGTAATTTATAAAACAAGAAAACCGTCTGTAAGGGCGGCAGACGGTTTTTTTTATCAAATAATTAACAATTAAATACTATCAAAGTTTACTACTAGGTTTGTGTTTAATTAGCTTTCAAAATTATATACGAAGAAAGTTTTAACTTGGTTTTTAATCTTTGAGAAAAAATTAAAATTAATATGTAAAGTATTGATTTTTAATTATTTAAAATTAGATTCAAATTAAAAAAACATTAATTTATAATCCATTCTTGAATGAAAGTTGTTTTGGTTGGCGGAACAAAAAATACATTTCTGACACCATTATCTTCAGTTCTAACGATTGAATCTACCAATTTTAAGCCTTTTTCGGTATGACAATAAAATTGATACGCATGTTTGGTCATGATTTCTTCGAGTTCTTTTTCAATCTTATCGAATAACAATTCGCATATAATGATAGGATTGTGTTTTGTAATTACATCATGTGCGCCTTTTAAAATTAGACCTTCAGCGCCTTCGGTGTCTAATTTGATTATATCTAATTCGTTCATATTTTTAGCTAAAAAATACGCATCGAGCGTTGTGGCTTTTACGTTGGTTTTATTAGACAATTTATAGGTTTTGGTACCAATATTGTGTTCGCCCGATAAATTATATATAGAAGGATATTTTTTATTTCGGATTTCATAGAAGTCGATTTCACCAGATGTATCCATCAAAGCGGATGTTTCAATAGTTATTCTATTTGAAAAGCTATTTAATTTTACATTTTCGGATAAATAAAAATTAGCGCCTCTAGAAGGTTCAAATGCATACGTTATTAATTCAGGATTTACGGTACTGCCCAAAATAGAGTAGTAGCCAATGTTTGCTCCAATGTCAATGAAAACATTCATTTTTTTTATCAGACCAATAAATATCGGAGAGTATTCGAAATTTAAAGCACCTTCCCAGAAAATTTCTCTAGATATGTAGCTTGTTTGATTTGTTTTTAAGAGAAAGGAACCATGAGTTTCATCGATCTTAACTTTTAGTATTCCGGACGGATGAATTTTAATTTTTGAAGGTAAAAGCGGAGACAAAAAATAATTTATAGTTCTAATGATTTTATTTATATTTGGCTCATATATAATCTTATATAATATATTCATAATTCAGTTTCGTATGATGCAAATATAAATGAATCATCCATATTTTATACGTAACTAAATAATATAAATTTAAAATGCAAAAAGCTTGTTTTCTTATTGCTACAATTCTCTATAGTTGTTGTTGTTTTTCTCAGAATTACTCCGTTTCTAGTTCTCAAAAAATCAATGAACTAACAGGGAATTTCGCGGGTAATCTTGATGTAAGTGATAATTTTGCCATTTCAATTGATGCCATAGGAGATCTTGATGGAAATGGTGTTAATGATTTAGCCGTTGGAGCATATACTGACGATGATGGAGGTACCGATAGAGGTGCTGTTTGGATTTTGTTTTTGGATGCAGATAATCTTGTAATTTCTCACACTAAAATTAGTGATACGAGCGGAAATTTTACTGGAATTTTAGATAATGATGACCGATTTGGTGGAGCTGTTGCTTATTTAGGAGATTTAAATAACGATGGTTTAATAGAATTGGCAGTTGGAGCTGATTATGATGGAGATGGCGGATTTTGGCATGGAGCAGTTTGGATTTTAAGTTTGAATCCTGACGGAACAGTAAATTCTCATTCAAAAATTAGTGATACACAAGGTGGTTTTACTGGGTTTTTTAATGGAGATGTAATTTTTGGAACTGATATTGAAAATATTGGCGATATAAATAATGACGGAATTGAAGATTTAGCAGTTGGTTCACGTAGAGATGGTGATGGCGGTGCACGTAGAGGTGCCGTTTGGATTTTATTTATGAATGCTAACTTTACAGTAAATAATTTTCAGAAAATTAGCGATACACAAGGGAATTTTACGGGAATATTAGAGTTTGAAGATTATTTTGGAGGATCGGTTGCAAGTGTTGGCGATTTGGATGAAGATGGAACAACTGATATTGTTGTTGGTGCATATAGGGATGATGACCAAATTTCAAACTCTGGAAGTTTTTATGTATTATTTTTGAATCCTGATGGAACTGTGAAAAATCATCAAAAAGTATCTAACCTTTCGGGAGGATTTAATGGGACAATTAGTAATAATGCGCTTTTTGGAGAATCTATTGACGGTGTAATTGATATTGATAATGATGGTAAAATAGAAATTGTTGTCGGTGCTTTGCGACAACAAAACCCAACGCTTTCAAGTCAAACAGGAGCTATCTATCTTATTGAATTGAATAATGATGGAACTGTATCTGAAGAATATATATATACTTATGGAGAAAATTGCTTTACAGGAACACTAAATTCGGGTGATTTTTTTGGTGGATCTGTAACTATCTTGAATGATGCAGGAACGTATCGTTTTGCAGTAGGAGCTTATAAAGATAGTGAAAACGGAAATGATAAAGGAGCCGTTTGGATATTGGAATTAGGCGAAATTTCATATGTCATTGCTGCAACTCAAAACCCAACGGATTGTACAGCTACTGATGGAGAAATTGTAATAGCTGACTTAAATTCGAATACAATTTATGAAATTACCTATGAATTTGAATCTAATGTAATTACAACTAACATTTCTTCAGATGGTAATGGAGAATTATCAATATCAGGTCTTTCAGGAGGAAATTATACGAATATTACGGTAAACAATACAGTTGGTCTTTGTTTTGATAATTTAGGAGATGCTACTTTAAACTCAGACAGTTTGGATGTAAATTTCACGACACAGAGTCCAACGATATGTGGCAATCCAGATGGAAGCATTTCATTAAGTAATTTAGCGTCAAATACAACGTATCAAATAAGTTATGAATTTAATACAAATCCAGAAACAATAACGTTAACTTCTACTGCAACTGGAGAAATTGTGCTGTCAAATATTTTTGGAGGTACGTATGTATCATTTACAGTACTAGATGTCAATTCGAATTGTGAAGATATTCTTGGAGATATATTATTAGATCAACCAACGATTAATTTAATATTTACCACTACTGCAACTTCGTCTTGTAATACGCCCGATGGTTCTATTTTAATTGCTGGTTTGGCACCAAATCAAAACTATGTGGTTGATTATTTCAATGAATCAAATCAAGTTGTAAATACTTATAATGCCAGCGCAGATGGTGAAATACTACTCACAGGATTAAGCGCAGGAATTTATGAAATAATCATGGTTACAGATTCACTTAATCCGTGTGCATCTGGCATTGGAGAACTAATTATAGATAATTTAGCACTTATTCTAACACCAACAACCACAAATCCAAGTGCATGTGGCGTAAGTGATGGAATTATTTCGTTTCAAGGCGCAACCGCAAATACTGCGTATACAATTTCGTATAGTTTGAATGGTTCAATGGAAACTACAATTGTTACTTCTGACGCATCAGGAATTTTAGAAATGAACAATTTGGGAACTGGAATCTATGAATCAATAATCGTAGAAGACACGATTACAAATTGCATTGCCAACATTGGAAATCTAACTTTAACGAATTCTGATTTGGTATTAACACCAACAACCACAAATCCAAGTGCATGTGGCGTAAGTGATGGAATTATTTCGTTTCAAGGCGCAACCGCAAATACTGCGTATACAATTTCGTATAGTTTGAATGGTTCAATGGAAACTACAATTGTTACTTCTGACGCATCAGGAATTTTAGAAATGAACAATTTAGGTGCAGGAATGTACGAATCTATAGTAGTAGAAGACACGATTACAAATTGCATTGCCAACATTGGAAATCTAACTTTAACGAATTCTGATTTGGTATTAACACCAACAACCACAAATCCAAGTGCATGTGGCGTAAGTGACGGAATTATTTCGTTTCAAGGCGCAACCGCAAATACTGCGTATACAATTTCGTATAGTTTGAATGGTTCAATGGAAACTACAATTGTTACTTCTGACGTATCAGGAATTTTAGAAATGAACAATTTAGGTGCAGGAATGTACGAATCTATAGTAGTAGAAGACACGATTACAAATTGCATTGCCAACATTGGAAATCTAACTTTAACGAATTCTGATTTGGTATTAATACCAACAACCACAAATCCAAGCGCATGTGGCGTAAGTGACGGAATTATTTCGTTTCAAGGCGCAACCGCAAATACTGCGTATACAATTTCGTATAGTTTGAATGGTTCAATGGAAACTACAATTGTTACTTCTGACGCATCAGGAATTTTAGAAATGAACAATTTGAGTGTTGGAATTTACACGAACATCACTATTGAAGAGAATAGCTCTGGATGTACAATTGTGTTTCCATTTATTGAATTGATATGTGAAGTAGAAACAGAACCATGTTTTAGAATTCGTAAATTTTTCACGCCAAATAGTGATGGTTTCAACGATACTTGGCAATTGGAGCAAGTACAAAATTGCAATTACTTTGTATATATTTATGATCGATATGGAAAAATAATTACCATATTAACACCTAATTATCCACAGTGGAACGGAACCTATAATGGTCGTAAAATGCCATCGGGTGATTATTGGGTTTCAATTCAATATACGATGGATGCGCAAAAACAAGAATTAATAACAAACATTACGTTAAAGCGATAATTATCCATTTAAAAAAGATTATTATTGCACACAATCACTAAAAACAATTCATATTCTCAAAATGGTATTTATAAAAAAAATATTGAGAAAATATAAGTTTACAGCAAGAATATTAGAAACCTATTTTTTTTCTAAAAAATATTTACTTCCAAAAGGATGGTTTTTAAGTAGATTTTTATTGTCACCAGTTAATGAAAAAAGTGAACCTTTGCCTTGGTTTACGTATGCATCAATTCATTTTATAACGCAAAAACTGAATTCATCATTCAACGTTTTCGAATTTGGAAGCGGAAATTCTACATTGTGGTTTGCATCAAAAGTAAAACGTATTTTTTCTGTAGAACATGACACAGAATTCTACAATCAAAAATTAAACGAACTTAAATCATTTGCTAATATACAATGCGAATTAATTCCGTTAGGTGAAGGTTATAGCGATAAAATATTAGATTTTACTAACGAGTTTGATATCATTGTAATTGATGGAAGAGAACGCGTTGAATGTGCTAAAAAGTGTCTTAAAGCCTTAAAAAGTGATGGAATTATTATTTGGGATAATTCTGATAGAGATGAATATGCAGAAGGATACGAACACTTTATGAAAAATAGTTTCAAAAAGATTGATTTTAGAGGAATTGGACCAATAAATCATAGTGAATGGCAGACATCTATATTTTACAGAACTGATAATTGTTTTGATATTTAGATTATAATGTAACTATAATTTTTCCTTTTTCATTAATAATTTCTTTAGTATGTTGAAAAGTATCAACTACTGCAAAACCGTTGTAAAAAGGCTCAATTAGTTGGTAACGCTGTGCGTATAATTCTTTTCCTTGCTTATTAATATGAAACCAACCATTTTCATCTTTTGCAGTTGCATAATTTTTATGAAATACGCCTAAATCCAAAAATTCAATATCATTGATAAAATTTCCATTGATGCTAATGTGTTTATAAAATCCATCTTGCAATCTTACGCAAGCAATCCCATCTTTAAAATCTCCTGCATATCTATACGTTTCTTTATAAACTTTTTTTCCTCGTAAATCAATATGAAAATACTCATTTTTAGAATTTCTAACGCTACATAAGTTTTCTTGAAAGTTTCCTGTCCAATTATAATTTTCATCGTACATACGCTTTCCTTTTTCATCAATATGGAACGAAGAATCTCCTTTAATAACGCTTGCTCTATTGAAATAATAGCCAAAAGTTCTCTCATATCGATTGTCGTACAAAGCATTTCCTTTTACACCAATATGATACCAGCCAGAAACATCTTTTACAGGCGCTAAACCTGGGCTATGAAATTTCAAGACTTCTTCAAATTGTTTGTTGAATAAAGATTTTCCTTCATGTATAAATCCATTATTTTCCGTCGAAACTTTAATATCTTTCCAATGTATCATTTTGTAAATATTAGAATGGTTTGCAATTGATTTAGTTTTTTTGCTTCACGAAATTTAAAATCAGCTTTGTTTGCTAATGAAATGTATTCAAGAGAGGAACGTTCGTAACTTTCACAAACCGCCAACATATTCAAAGACAATAGTGATAGATTTGTCGTTAATTTATCGGAACAATTTTCAATGACATATAAAAAACCGTTTTCTGGTAAGGATTTAAATGTATTATTTAGTATTTTAATTGCTTTTTCATCATTCCAATCGTGTAAAATTCTTGATAAAATAATTGCTTCTGAATAGGTTGAAATTCTCTCAAAAAAATCACCTTTTATATACGTGATATCATTTCGTTTTTCTTGACTTTCTATCACTAAATCTAAGTCAAATAAGTAACATTTTACATTAATGTTGTTTTGTTTAATTGTTTGAAGTAGCGCGCCATAACTACCGCCAACATCCATAATACTTTTGTGAATACTAAAATCAATTACATGATTTATTTTTTTGTAATCATCTCTTGCATATGCGTTCATCGCTTTGTGATAATCTGTTAGTTTTTGCACATCTTGGTTCAAATAATCAAAATAAGAAGCTCCGAATTGATCTTCGAAAGCACTTTTATTAGTTCGAATTGAAAAATCTAGGTTTTGCCAGGTTGTTAAATGTTCGGTTGCCCAATGCATACACGCATATTTTAATGATTCAGAATGATTTTCAGTCAAATAAATAGAATTTTCAGTGAGTATATATGTATCATTTTCATGCGAGAGAAACTCAATTTCATACAACGCATCTAGCAATATTTTTGTATTTTTTTTGTGTAAAGAAAGCGATTGAGAAATTTCTATGGCGGTTTTTCCTTTTTCAGCCAAAACATCAAAAATATTCAGTTTACAAGCTGTGCTTACTGCCAAATATTTCCAATGTTCCGTAAAAAATGATTTTAAAGAATCTTTTTTATTCATCTAGCAACTTGTGTTTTAGTTTTGTAAGTTTATTTTCTGTCAATCCGCATGAATGCAAATACGATTCAATTCCGCCTTCATCATCAATAATATCAAGCGTAATAGCAATTTTGTCCATAGTAGTGTCCATTTCGCTTGCTAAATAATCTACATAAATATTTTCCAAAGACGAATTAATTAACAAATGAAATAGTGCAAAAATGATTCCTGTTCGGTCTTTTCCTGCGTGACAATGAATGGCGATATTGCCAGATTTTTGTTCAAGAATCGTCTCAACAACTTGTTTTACAGAACGTTTGCAACACATTGTGAAAAAGCGATATGCAATTTCTTCGTTTGTTCCAATTTGATGATTTTTTTGAAACCAATCAGGTTGATTCCACGGATCAAAAGGTGCATGAATGTACTTAATATTTGTTAAAATAGTTCCAGAATATGGATTTGCTAAAAGTTCTCTATCTGCGCGAAGATCAATGATTGTAGTTATGTTTTTTTCTTTTAATAAGTCATTAATGGACTCTTTATTAGGTATTAATGAAAAACTAGAACTTCTAAATAGAAAGCCTTCCTTAATAATTGGATTGTGCGTATTTGCATCTCTGAAATTCCAGATTGAATTTGTAATTGTAGAATGTTTCATGAATCCATAGTTTTTCGCATGACGCAGGTTTTACAGACTTCTTTGGATTTGTAATTTTTGACTAAATCTTGGTATTTTTTACTTTTTAATACTTCTTCTACGGAAGTAGCATTTATATTTCCAAAATCACCTAACGATTGTCTTAGATTGTCTGGCGCGCAACATGGAGAAATTTTTCCTGTGGCAGAAATCCATAATTCTTTTGTTAAAAAAGGACAGACAGCATCTTCGGGCATTTCCATTTTTTCATCTTCGGAAATTGGAACAATATTTTCTAGTAATACTTTTTCTCCATTAGGTTTTCGAAAGTTTCCAGCAGTTGTATGCGCTTGTCCTACATACAAATTCCATTGCGAAATACTATCAGAAGATGCTCGCATAGAAAGCTGTTTTATTTCTTCAAAATGATCCCAAAGTTGATGACCTTTTACGCGATCGACACCAAGTGAAGCGGCTAATTTTATAATATCTGATAACTCATGCATATTATTTTGCATAAATGTCAACTGAAATGTTACACGACAGAAATAGCCTGTTTTTTTGAAATACTGATCACGATATGTAATAAATTCTTTAACATTTTGAATCGCTTGCTCAAAATCGATTCCTTTCATGATTTCTTTTGAAGTTTCAGCAGTTGCGCCATTCCAACTAATTTTCACATCACTTGTATTAGGAACGATCAATTTTGCCCAATCTAAGACTGTTTTTTTCGGAAACGTTCCGTTTGTCGTTAAGTTGATTTTAATATTATATTCTTTTGCCAACTCAAAAATTTGATCAAATTTCTTATATAATAAAGGTTCGCCCATCGTAGATGGAATGATTTCTGTAACGCCTAATTTAGCGGCTTGGGCAAAAATTTCTTGCACAGTCTCAAAAGCCATGCGCCTTCTTTTAACGCCAGTTTCTTTGTAAAGTGTATCAATAAAATTACTATACGGACTGTGTTCTTCGCACATGATACATTTTAGATTGCAATCTTCAGGATTTGTATCAATGGTAATTCTCCAGAAATTTTTTGTCATACCATAATGATTATAAATCTTTACCAATTCTTGACAATGTGTTTTAATTTCAGGAACTTTTCCATCGTCTGAATACAAATAACCTTTATTTCCATATTGTTTCATTTTTTCAGGATTTGCCACAGCGAAATTTAATTGTTCTGCCAAAGAAGTCACATTTCGATGTTCAAATAATAGTCCATTTACATGATGTTGTACATATTCTTTCATTCCGCCAAAATCAGCTGTAATTACAGGAATTTTACAAGCTTGCGCTTCATGAATTACCAATGGCGAATTTTCTCCCCAAATTGAAGGCACCACAATACAATCTACATTTGAAAAGACTTCTTTTACAAGATTTTCATTCATGTATTCGCCCAAAAATTCAATTTTATTTTTACTAGTTGCAGCCATTATTTTCAAAGCTTTAGTAGCTTGTCCTTTTTCACGCCCAAAAATTTTAAGTGTTGCCGATTTATCAACCAATTTAAATGCTTCAATGAGTTGATTGATGCCTTTAGCAGGAATATGTGTGCCAATATAACCGAATGTAAAGTTTTCTTTAGGTATTGTATTTTCTGTCGGATGTAAATAACTCGCGGGAAATCCATAATCTAGATAAGTTATTTTCTCTTTTGGGATTTCAAAATCATGTACAAATCGATCTAGTAAATAGTTTGAAGGTGCAATAAATAGATCAATTTTTGGTATAATTGCTTTTGTTTCTTTCATTCTACGATGAACCCAATTACTCCAACTATCAATATCTTGTTGTTCTTCTTCTTTTTTCCCGCTGAAATATACTTGATAACAATCGGTTGCACATTTTTTATCTTCTTGCTTATCACACAAATTATGGTTGCAATCTTTTCCGATACTTCTGGTTAAAAACTGACCTCTTGGACACATTAACCAAAAATCGTGCAATGTAAATACAATTGGAATACTGAAATCATTCAATACATCTATAATTCCTGTTGACAAATGATTTAGATGTCCAATATGTGCAATATCTGGTTGAATATTTTTGATAAATTCTGCAAAATTTTGATCTAACGTTTCATGACGATATCCGTCTTTTCCTTGCGGATTATTTACAAAATAAATGTCTAAATTTCTATGGATTTTCTCTTTTCGAATCTCAAAATCAAGCGCATAAGGATTTTCATCTCTTGTGAAAACAGAAACCCTATGATTTTTGGACAATTCATTGCATATAGATTGACTATACACTTCTGAACCTGCATTATAGTTTGGCGGATAGCCGTGAATTATTTTTAAGATGTGCATTATTTGGTATTATTTACGCAGTTAAAAGTAGGATTTTTAATGAATATATAGAATTTTTTAAACTAAAATTTCATAATCATTCTTGTCTCTTTTAAACAAACAATTTTTGAATAGTTTCTGATAAACAGTTATTAGTTTTTGCTCTTTTATAATTAGAATCAAACATGAATTCTTTGTGAATTCAATATTTTTTCGTTTGAAGAACAAAGGTGTTACTATTACCTTTTTGTCTTTATCTAAGTTAATAGATGACATTGCTTTGCTTAATAATGAATCAGGAATATTTCTTTCCCATTGACGTAACAAGCAGTGTTCGGTTTTTTTAATTTTCTTTTTTCTCATGTTTATGTTTTTTTAATTCAACAACATGGTAAAAATGATTAATAAACTTAATTCCCTAACTTGTACGCATAATTTTACATAAAATACGCAAAAATGGACAAAATGAATGATTTATTTAAAACAGAAATAGGAAAAAGAAGAGAAGCAGTTCAGAAATTAAATTCATTTATAACAAATCCAGGAAGATTTTCGATTCTATTTTTAGGTTCACGTGGTACAGGAAAAGCGCATTGGTTAAAGGAATTACAAGAATTTTATAAAAAAGAAGCTGATTTGAATTTACAGAAAAGTGTTTTCATTGGTGCTGCAAATTCAAATAAAAATGGTGAAAATGATTGGATTAAGATCTTTGAAAAAGTTAATCATGGATTATTGGTCATTACAGATGTTGAAGAACTCACAAAAGAAAGTCAAGCTTTATTATTTAAAGGAATTTCCAGTGGTCAAGGAGGAAAATTTGGTTTTGATAAAAAGGAATACGACATCCGTATTGCTTTTACATCAACTAAAAGCGTTAGTAGTTTGCGTGACAGTGAAGTATATTTAGCACATAAATTTTTTGATAGAATTTGTCAATTTGCAGTAGAATTGCCATCATATAAAGATTACAATAGAAGTATTTGGAAAGACTTTAAAAAAACTTGGAATAAAATGAGTTTTGAGAAAGAAAATAATTTACCAGAAGGAAAATTAAGAGAATGGTTAGAAAACCAAGGTCATAGCTTCTACGGGAACTTTAGAGACTTAGATAAAATAGCTGTGAATTGGCATAATTACAGACTTCAAGGAAATAGCGAAGAGAAAATTTTAGATCTTTTACGTAAAGATTTTGATCGATTTTATAAGTTTCCTGAGCATAGCGATAATTTTATAAAAGAATTTCAAATTTCAGAAGACTCAAATTGGAAAGCTAACCTTAATGATTTTAAGTTGTTTTACAAACAATATATCAGTGAAAAATACGGTTCATTACGAAAAGGCGAAACAGAAACAGCGATTAGTTACCGAACAATGGAAAGATGGTAATTACTTTCCAATACAAAAGTTAGCAAATATATTACCAAGTAAATCGTCCGTGGTGATTTCTCCTGTGATTTCTCCGAAGTGAAATAATGCTTGGCGAATGTCAATCGCCATTAAATCACCAGATAATCCAGATTCTAATCCGAAGTGAACTTTATCAATTTCTTCCAACGCTTTTAGTAAAGCATCGTAATGACGCGTGTTGGTAATAATTGTTTCGTTGTTTCTTAATGCGCCAGTGTTTACGTAAGAAACGAGTTTCGTTTTTAATTGTTCTACACCAATATTTTCTTTGGCAGAAAGCAAGTGAATGTTTTCAATTTCAGCTTGTAATTCTTCAATCTGAGTCGTTTTGAGCGTGTCAATTTTATTGGCAACAACTACTAATGGTTTTTGAGGATATTTATTCTGAATTTTCCCGATTTCAGTTTTTAACAATGCTAAACTATCCGCCGTTAATTGTGAGCTATCAATTAAATACACCACAACTTGCGCTTGCTCAATTTTTTCAAATGTTTTCTGAATTCCGATACTTTCTATAACATCTTTGGTTTCTCGGATTCCAGCGGTATCAATGAATCGGAACGAAATTCCTTCAATAATTAATTCGTCTTCAATGGTATCACGCGTTGTTCCAGCAATTTCAGAAACAATGGCACGTTCTTCATTTAACAACGCATTTAATAAGGTAGATTTTCCAACATTTGGTTCGCCAACAATTGCAACAGGAATTCCGTTTTTGATCACGTTTCCAACCGCAAAAGAATCAATCAAACGTTTTAGAACAAATTGAATTCGTTTTACTAAGGTTTTAAACTGCGTGCGATCTGCAAATTCAACATCTTCTTCCGCAAAATCGAGTTCTAATTCTATCAAAGAAGCGAAGTTTAATAACTCTTCACGCAGGTTTTTGATTTCATTGCTAAATCCGCCACGCATTTGTTGCATTGCCAATTGATGTGAAGCTTCCGAATCACTCGCAATCAAATCTGCAACAGCTTCTGCCTGAGATAAATCTAGTTTTCCATTCAAAAATGAACGCAAAGTAAATTCTCCCGCATTCGCGTTTCTACAACCACTTCGTAGTAATAATTGAATGATTTGCTGCTGAATGTACACAGAACCATGACATGAAATTTCAATCGTATTTTCACCTGTGTATGAATTTGGACCTTTAAACAAAGACACTAAAACTTCATCTAAATACCGATTTTCATCTATAATATGACCTAAATGTATGGTGTGCGACTTTTGCTTGCTCAATTTTTTATTTCGAATCGATTTAAAAATTGGTTCACAAATCGTAATTGCCTCTTTACCAGAAACTCGAATTACTGAAATTGCGCCAGCTCCAGAAGGTGTTGCCAAAGCTACAATTGTATCATTTGGAATCATATTAAAATGAATTTCTGCAAAAATAAGGATAATGTTTTTAGTTTGAAGCATAAAAAAACGTCATCTCATCGCAGATACTGTTTGCTTAATTAGTTGCTAAAATTATCTAAACACGAACTATAAGGTGAGGAAGAAAAGAAAACTACTGATAAAATTTCAAAAATTTATCAGTAGTTTAATTAAACGTAACAAAGTTAGTTTGTAAAAAATAGAATTAGCAACATGCCCACCATGCACGAGCAGTATCCCAATAGATACAAGCGCAATTAATACCTCCGTTAATTTCTGTTTGTTCTTTTTTGTCAAGTGTTTTAACACCATCAAGATTCAAAATGTTTTTTAACATGATATATAGTTTTGATTAGGTAAGAAAGTATAAAAATGAATCCTCAATCGCTTACGGTAAGACCGTAATTAACACTTAAACAGTTGAAATAATGAAAAATGATGCTTATTACAATAGATTGAAACAACAAATGGTTAATTGTATACTTAGTAGGATCAATTTTTTTCATACATAAATCGCTGGTTAGTATTCTTTTAAAATTGCTCCTGAAGCACAATCAAAAAATAAAAGTGTAACAAAATATGAAAATCCCCGTCACATAAGTATCAATCAATAAAACACACAATCATGAGAAGAAAAGATAATCAGTTAATGGTAATTACACATTTAAGTCAATTATCAAGTTTCGTTATAGGTTTTGGAAGTCTAATAGTTCCCTTAATTCTTTGGGCAAGCAACAAAAACGATGTACACGAAATGGACGAACAAGGAAAACAAATTGTAAACTTTCAATTGAGTATGATAATTTATGGAATCATAAGTATTCCGTTAATTCTTGTTTTTGGATTAGGATTATTATTGTTACTAACCGTTGGAATATTATTGTTTATAATGCCAATTATAAATGCGATTAAAGTTAGTAATGGAAATGAACCGTATTATCCAATGTCGTTTAAATTACTTTAATTTAGACTTTCTTAGACTTCTTAGACTTCTTAGATTAGTTTGATTAGTTAGATTAGTTAGATTTTTAGAATGTTAGATATAGAACAGTTTGAAGCAATATTTTTAATCATTTAATAAAAATGGAAAACACAAACGCTAGCGCGAGTTTTTCAACTCGTGCCGATAATCAAGCTAAAATTCGTGGCAAATAGATTCCTACCTTTCGCAGGAATGAAAAAATCCGTTATACAACTAGTATAACGGATTTTTCTATATAAAGAATTCTTATTCTTAATTATTCAACATCACAGGCATAACGAGCATTGTAATGTGTTCGCCTTCTTCTAAACCATCAATTGGTGTTAAAATTCCAGCTCTGTTTGGTAACGACATTTCTAACGAAACTTCATCCGAAGTTAAGTTGTTAATCATTTCTGTTAGGAAACGTGAGTTGAAGCCTATTTGCATGTCATCACCTTGATAATCACATGTTAAACGTTCTTCTGCTTTGTTTGAATAATCAATATCTTCCGCAGAAATATTTAATTCAGCGCCAGCAATTTTTAAACGAATTTGGTGTGTTGTTTTGTTAGAGAAAATACTAACACGACGCACAGAATTTAAAAATTGATTTCTGTTGATTTCTAACTTATTTGGATTCTCTTTTGGAATTACCGCTTCGTAGTTTGGATACTTTCCATCAATCAAACGACAAATTAAAACAGTTTTATCAAACGTAAATTTTGCATTACTGTCATTATATTCGATCACAACGTCGTCTTCGCTTCCGGCTAAAATTCCTTTTAACAGTGTTAAAGGTTTCTTTGGCATAATAAATTCCGCAACTTGTGAAGCTTTTAAATCTGTACGCTGATATTTCACTAATTTGTGAGCATCTGTTGCAACAAACGTTAAATTTTCTTGAGAAAACTGGAAAAATACGCCACTCATTACAGGTCGTAAATCATCATTTCCAGAAGCAAAAATTGTTTTGCTAATTGCAGTTGCTAGTACATGTCCAGCTATTGTTGTTGAACTTGGGTCTTTTAACTCAACTGCATTTGGAAACTCAGCGCCATCAGCATATGCCAACGCGTATTTACCGTGATTAGAACTAATTTCAATTGTATTATTATCTTCCACAACAAACGTTAATGGTTGCTCTGGAAACGTTTTTAAAGTATCTAATAATAATTTCGCAGGAACTGCAACATTTCCTTCACTTTCAGATTCTACATCTAATTTTGAAGACATTGTCGTTTCCAAATCTGAAGCAGAAACCGTTAATTCATTTTGGTTCAGTTCAAAAAGAAAATTATCTAAAATAGGTAAGGTATTACTATTATTAATTACGCCTCCTAAAACTTGAAGCTGCTTTAATAAATATGTGCTTGATACAATAAATTTCATGTGTTTGTGTTCTGTTTAATGTTCAAAAATAATTCATTCGAACTAAATTACATAGCTTTTTTGGCTGTAAATTTATGCCTGAAGAATCACATTTCAATATTCTTACAAATATATCTCAATTGTAGTTGTAAAGAAAGGAAACTTATTAACAACTATTTCGCAAATTTACGCTTTCGAATATAGGTAAATACAAAGCCAAAAATTGCGAGTATTACAAGCGGAAGTCCAATGTTTAGTAGTTGCCAGTACGATTTTTCTTCTAGTACTTTCTCAGTATCTAAAAATGCTAATTTTAATTCTTTAGATCGAATGTTTATAAGTCCATTATTGTCTAAAAGGTAATTTACCGAATTTAATAGGAATTCTTTGTTTCCATATTCACGTTTTGTCGCAATATCAAAGCCTAAATCTTGCGGTCTTCCGCGTGTAACTTGATTTTTGATAACATCGCCATCTGCAATCACTAACATTTTAGATTCGCCTTGTAATTTATCCATTGAAAGTTGAAATGGTTTGACTCTATTTTTATACATCGATGTAAATGTTCCTTCAACTAAAACCGCCAAATTTTGATTGCCTTTTCCTTCGTAGGTTTCTAGTGTTGGTTCGTTTTCAATGACTGACAAAGAAATTGGTTTTGGAACGCCTTCTAGTTTTGATGCTGCCGAACTTTTCAGTAGAATTGTCTTCTTAAGATTATTCTTTAACGTATCAATCTGATTGGCAAATTCAAACTTTACCAAATTCGTATTATTTGTAATTGGATGTTTTAAAGCTGGTTTTACTAACGGATTATAACGCCATTGAATTGGTAAAAATTGAGTATCATTTCCTTCGCCAACTGCCATCATAATTGGTGCGCATTGCACATCGTTTACCAGTTTCGGGTTGATTCGTAAACCGTATGAAAAGAAGAAATCGTTCAAGCGTAAATCTCTTGGAAATGCAAGTGATGCGCCATTTTCGCTATACAAACTGTCCATTTCGGCTTGTACAGTTTCTACCAACCACAAGGATTTTCCGCCATTCATAGTATATTGATCTAATACATATTTTTCTTCGTCTGAAAATGCTTCTGTTGGTTTTGGAACAATCATCAAATCGAAACGATTTAAGTTTTCCAACGACTTTTCAGGATTGTCGGGAAACGCACTTAAATCAAAAGGAGCAATTTTGTAGTAATCTTTTAGTGTTTGTAAAAAACTAGCAATATACACATCTTCCAATTCGCCATTTCCTCTCAAAATTGCGATAGTTTGTTTTTCTAATAAGGTTAATTTTGTAAATGCATCTGCAAACGCATATTCTAAATGTTGCACAGAACTTGCAATTTTTTCAGATGAAGAACTTGCAAGATTGTTTTTATACAGCTGAATTTTGACAGTTTTAGTTCCATAATTGGCAATTGCCCACGGATACACGCTTTCGCGCGAAATTTTATTGGTTGCTTCTTCTGTAATAAAAGTTGGAGGCATTCCGTTTTCATTCAAAAAAGATTCTGCATTTTCTTTGATTGGATCTACAAAATTGTAGTTCACATTTGAATTATATGCTGAAAATTCTGCCAATAATTGTTCGGTTTCAGTTGCCAAACGTTTATAATCGGAAGGAAAATCGCCTTTCAGAAAAACATCAATTGTAATAGGAGAATTTACATTTGAAATCGTTTCTTTTGAAGCTTCTGATAAAGTATACCGTTTATCTTGTGTGAGATCGAAACGTGTAAATACGCTTCCTGCAATTACATTCAGAATGATTAATCCGATAAGGACTAAAAGTATCTTAACACTAACGTGGATTTCTTTTTTAGTATGAGTTTCTTTTTTCAAGCTTATCGTTTTTTTAATTGAATTACGGTTAGAAATAAAAAGAATATGGTTACACTTAAAAAGTAAATTACGTCTCGTGTGTCAATTACGCCGCGTGCAATACTATCAAAATGACGTTTCATGCCTAGTTTTTCTATCGTAAGATTAAAATCGCCAAAAACGGCCGCATTCGCAATTCCTTCAAACCCAAAATATAGTACAAAACAGATAAAAACTGCCGCAATAAACGCCACAATCTGATTCTGCGAAAGCGTCGATGTAAATACGCCAATACTTGTGTAGGCAGCAATTAGGAATAACAATCCAAAATAGGAGCCAAGCGTACTTCCGACATCTAAGTTTCCAACAGGATTTCCTAAACTGTACACGGTAAAAACGTATAATAACGTCGGAATCAACGCAATAAGAATTAAAACAAACGCGCCAAAATACTTTCCAAGTACAATTTCCCAACCTGAAATTGGTTTTGTTAATAGTAATTCAAGTGTTCCTAAACGTTTTTCTTCTGAAAAGCTTCGCATCGTAATGGCAGGAATCAAAAAGATAAAAATCCAAGGTGCTAAGGTAAAAAATGGTGTTAAATCTGCAAATCCGTAATCGAGAATGTTGAATTCACTCTTAAAAAACCATAAGAATAATCCGTTGAGAATTAAAAATAAGGCAATCACCAAATATCCTATAGATGAGGAAAAAAAGGAATTGATTTCTTTTCGAAGTATGGCTAGCATTGATTTCTTTTTAGTAACAATTGTTGTTGCGCACAGTTCACTAACGATGCGGAATGGATTCTAGTATTTGTATTGCAATTATAATATAAACCGTTGTGCTTTTTGATAAAATTCGTCAATTCGAGTGAATTTTACGATTGAAAATGAGTAAAATTTGTATCGAGAATAGAATTTTTTACACTAAACAGGTTCTCGATACGATTTTTCGTGCCTCAAAATCACTCGAACTGACGTTACTATCATATTTTTGAATTTGAAATGCACAACGGATTACTATAAAATTGATATTAACTCGATAAACTCACTAATTTATCAACGCTCCAAGCAAAAGGTTTGTCGTTAAACATGGCTTTTGTTTGTTTCCAAACGTTTTTGAATAAGTCTGAATTGCGATATGCTTCTAAGTTATCGACATGTTTCCAATGACTGTATGTAAAGAATATTTCAGGATTTGTTTTATCTTGATACAACTCTAAAAACTCACAACCTTCCCGATTTTTGATCGATTCTTTCTTTTCATCAAACATTGCCAAAAATTCAGGAATGTGTTCCGAGTGAAAACTCATTTTTACAATTCGTATAAACATAATTTTATAAAAAATTAATAGTTATCGTATCTCTAAATCGCAATCCAAATAGGCTAGAAGCGCTACCAACTGTATGCGGATTGCTTTTGTAAATGGCCAATTCTAAAAAATTTGCAGAATTAAACAACGCTAATTTTTTGCCATCTTCTTCACGTTTGTGACGTTCTACTGTAAAATTGATAGCATCGCTGTAACGTTCGTGAATCGTTTTGAATTTGTAAGTACGCGCCGAAATCTCGAAATCACGCCCTTTTCCGACGTCTTTTACTATTTTTCGCGTGATGTTGGTAACAACGTTTCCATAATTATCAATATAAATCACGTTTCCAATAATTTGCGATTCGTCATTATTTATGACAGGTTTAATGCCTGTTAAATATTTTATTTCTTGAATTGTTTTCCCGATAACTTCTAAGGTTCCGCCGCGCGCAATGTGACACGCAACTTTCACAAAAACGTCTAAAACTGGGAAATTTGTCTCGATTCTGTCGTGAATATTTATTTCTACAATCTTTTCAGGAAGAATCTCAGAAGCAATCAAACTCATGATTCCATTATTAGCACAGACGAAAAAATGACCGTCCAATTTTACTGCAATATGCTTATTTTCAGGGTTTAACTCAGAATCGATTCCGATAAGATGAATGCTGCCTTTCGGGAAACTATTAAACGCATTTTGTATAATATACGCCGCTTCCGTAATATTAAAAGGATCTACGCTGTGTGAGATATCAACAATGCGAATATCATCAAGTTCACTATAAATAGCTCCTTTAACTGCGCCCACAAAATGGTCTTTCTCCCCAAAATCAGTTGTTAAAGTTATAATTGCCATTGGCGAATTGTTGATATTTCTTTAAATTTAATCTATAAAAAATGGTAACTTTGCTATGCAAATCTAAAAAAACAAAACGGAAATATAACCTTAATACCAGTCGCTTTTGAACGAAATTATTTTTGAACTTTCTGAGATCAGTCCAAGAGAGTTTTTTGGTCAACAAAATACCAACATAGAATCGCTAAAAAAATACTTCCCAAAACTCAAAATTGTAGCAAGAGGAAACAAGATAAAAGCCTACGGAGATGAAGTCTTATTAGAAGAATTTGACAAACGATTGAACATGCTAATGGAACATTTTAGCAAGTACAACAAAATTGACGAAAATGTCATTGAACGTGTGTTAACTAGCGAAAGTTCCAAAGATTATGATACTTCCAACGAAAGTGGAGAAGTTTTGTTGCACGGAACCAATGGAAGATTAGTAAAAGCAATTACGGCAAATCAACGAAAGTTGGTGGAAATGATGGGGAAAAATGATATGGTTTTTGCCATTGGTCCAGCAGGAACGGGAAAAACGTATACAGGAGTTGCTTTGGCTGTTAGAGCATTGAAAAATAAAGAAGTTAGGCGAATTATTTTAACACGTCCAGCAGTAGAAGCTGGCGAAAGTTTAGGTTTCTTGCCAGGCGATTTAAAAGAAAAGTTAGATCCGTATATGCAACCTTTGTATGACGCTTTGCGCGATATGATTCCGCCAGAAAGATTAACCAATTATATAGAAAACGGAACTATTCAGATTGCGCCAATGGCGTTTATGCGTGGTCGTACGTTGGATAATGCGTTTGTAATTTTGGATGAAGCTCAAAATACAACACATGCGCAAATGAAGATGTTTTTGACACGTATGGGAAAAAATGCAAAATTTATGTTGACAGGCGATCCTGGACAAATTGATTTACCAAGACGCGTCACTTCTGGCTTGAAAGAAGCGTTATTAGTACTAAAAGACGTCAAAGGAATTGGAATTATTTATTTAGACGATAAAGATGTTGTGCGTCACAGACTTGTGAAAAAAGTGATTGAAGCGTATCGAACTATTGAACATACTAATTAGAAATTATAAATGTTGAATGTGAAATTTTAAAGTGAAAAGTGAAAAGTGAAAAGTTTTCTAGAACATTTAGAATAACATAACATTTCTCGATACAATTTTCTGGTGAAAATCACTCGAAATGACGTTTTGGAAATTTAATGAGGAATTTTTAATTATAAATGTTTTTTTTACCTAATACCTAATACCTAATACCTAATACCTAATACCAAGCAAATAATAACGATTAACGAATGCTGATTTTTGATTTAAGAAGTTTTTTCACGAATACTGAATTAACAGAAAAGCAAATTAACGAATAAACAAATCACAATAGACCCAACAAACAATGAGCACTACGATTACTGAGACGAATTTTAATTTTCCCGGGCAAACAGCAAAATACACAGGAAAAGTACGCGAAGTATATACAATTAATGACGACTTGCTTGTGATGATTGCATCTGATAGATTGTCAGCTTTTGATGTTGTGATGCCAAAAGGAATTCCGTATAAAGGGCAGATTTTAAATCAGATTGCCACTAAAATGATGAAAGCTACGGAACATTTGGTGCCAAATTGGTTGATTGCAACGCCAGATCCGAATGTTGCTATTGGTCACGCGTGTGAACCTTTTAAGGTGGAAATGGTGATTAGAGGTTATATGTCAGGTCATGCAGCACGTGAATATAAAGCGGGAAAACGTATGCTTTGCGGCGTGGAAATGTCGAATGGAATGATTGAGAATGATAAATTTCCTTCGCCAATTATTACGCCAGCAACCAAAGCAGAAATGGGCGAACATGATGAAGATATTTCTCGTGAAGATATACTTTCTCGTGGAATTGTTTCTGAAGAAGATTATATTCTATTAGAAATATATACCTATTTATTATTTAAAGAAGGAACAAAAATCGCCAAAGAAAGAGGTTTGATTTTGGTTGATACAAAATACGAATTTGGTAAAACTAAAGAAGGAAAAATTGTATTGATTGACGAAATTCACACACCAGATTCTTCCCGTTATTTCTATGCGGATACGTATAACGAACTGCAGAAAAAGCAACAACCACAAAAACAATTATCGAAAGAATTTGTCCGTCAATGGCTAATTGGTAACGATTTTCAAGGAAAAGAAGGACAAGAAATTCCTTTGATGAGCGATGAATATGTCAACTCAGTTTCTGAGCGTTATATAGAATTGTATGAGAATATTACAGGAGAAACTTTTGTAAAAGGCGATGTTTCAAATATTATGGACAGAATAGAGGAGAACGTAGTTTCTTTTTTGAAGAAGTAGTTAAATTAATTAAAAAATTAAATGATTTAAAAATTGAGATACACCTTTTGCGTTTAAATTCCCAAAACCCAAAACATAAAAAAGCGGCATTTTCAATACGAAAATGCCGCTTTTACTTTTTTAGTTACTCGCAGAAATGTCCAATCCGTTTGTACTGTTGATGGTAATAACACTATGTGTATTTAAAACCCAATCAAAAGTTGGTGCAACTCCTGTAGCAATCACTTCTTCTCTTGCATTTGTAAGCGATTGTGATGATTTATCCTTATACTCAAGTACCAAACCGTTCAAGAAAATATTGGTTGCATTTCCATACTCTACAAATTTAGATTCTCCAGCATCTAAAGAGAATTTCTGCTCTAAAGAAGGCTTTTGAATATTTGTCCCTTGACGAATTAATAAAGTTACATTGATGTAATTTTTTGATTTGTTGTTAAATTTCTTTCCAGCCATGATAGTATTTGTTATGATTAATAATTATGTCAAATTTATAAACAATAAATGGAAAGATTTAACGTACAAATACGTGATTCAATAATGAGGTGTTTGTACTAATAAATTGTTTATCAGATATTTGTAATTGAAAAAGGGATCATAATTTGATGTCTTTTTATGAATTTTTGAAGAAATAGTTGCTACTTTATTTCTTAAAATGAAGTTAAAAAAGAATATAAAGGGTTTATTTCTATTATAAATGGGTTTCTTATAGTACAATTGCGGAATCCCATAAAAAAAGGGCAGATAATTCTTTGTCCTAATTGTAAAAAAAGTATATTTCTCAAAAGGATATAATTTATAAATATGAATCGTTTTTTACTCATATGCTTGCTTAGTTTTTTAGCATTTTCTTGTGCGGATACTATTTCACAAGAAGAAGCCAATAAAGACATCACAATAATTCTTGATGAAGCAGAACAAGCTGTATTAACATATCAAGGAATTGAAATAGATTCGATGATAGAACTTCGGATGGAGTATTTTCATAAGGCAAAAACTATGAATGACTCTGTACACATATATCGCGCGCATTATTACTTAGGGGAGTTTTACCAAAGTAGAGGAATTTACAACGATGCGATGTCTGAATATGAAAAAGCATTGCAAAATATTTCTGATGATGCGGATAGCGCACGTTATATTCAAACAAAATTAGCAATAGCAACAACCGAAATAGAATTGGGCAATAAATACAAAGCGGGTCAAATTTTACTAGACACATACGGAGTTGCACAGCGTAATAAAAGAACCTCACAACTTATTCATATTAATGGAAATATGGAGATTTTGGGTTTAGAACTTGAAAATTATGCAGAAGTTAAGAAAATCTTTAAAGAAGCCATTACTACTATTGAAGAAAAAAAGTTAATCGAAAAAGATTCAATTAATTATGTAGAAAATTATATCAATTATCATATGTTTATTGCAAAAGCGTATCAGGCTGAAAAAAAGCTAGATTCTGCATTATTTTACATTGATAAAGGCATTATTATCGCTGATTATTATAACGATGTTGAAGGAAAAGCGTATTTATTCGAATTAAAAGGAAAAACATATACTGCAAAGGAACTTTTCCCTGAAGCATATGAAAACCTAATAAAAGCAAAAGAAATTTTTGAGGTTTTAGAAAACGATATACAAATTTCTAAAATCATGTATTTGTTGGCAAATTATCATGTTCAAAAAACAGAATACACAGAAGCATTGTCTTTTTTGAACGATCTTGAAATACGTTACCAAGAAAACAAAATGTTGATAACAGATTGTCATGACGTTTTACTGTTGCAAGCTAATATTTACAAAAGCAGCAAACAATTTGAAAAGGAATCAATCTATAGGCAAAAATCAACAGATTTAAACGCCAGTATTCTAGCCAATGGAAATAAAGAAACGGTGCTTCAAACTGCAACTAAGTACGAAATTGAAAAGATTAAAAACAAGTTTCAAGCACAACAACAAAAAGATAAAAAACGATTCTACATATTTTTATGTATTGCTATTGCCGTCATCGGAATATTTGGTTTCTTATTGTACAAACAATTTACTAAAAAGAAAGTTGTTGTTGTTGCCGAAGAAAAGATTATCCCTAAACCAGCACCACAAAATGCTATAAAAAGTGATAAAACTGTAGATGAGATTCTTCAAAAATTAAAAAACTTAGAAACACACGAATTTTACTTAAATCCAAAATATAACTTATATGCGACTGCCAAAAAAATAGACACAAATACAACCTATTTGTCAAGTATTTTGAATACGCAAAAAAAGATGACTTTTACAGAATATCTAAACAACCTTCGCATTCAATATACACTTGACAGGCTTGAAAATGATAAAAAGTTTCGGATGTATACCATAAAGGCAATTGCCAAAGAAGTAGGCTATAGGAGTCATGGTTCATTTTCGCGTGCATTCAAATCAAAAACAGGCGAAAACCCATCTACATTTCTCAAAAAAATACGCTAAAAAGGTTGTTCAATTTATAAAACAGCAATACTATTTCAACATTCATTACATACAGTTATGTATCTTGTATGAAACTAATACAAATTCTCATATGAAAACGAAACGAAAACTTTTAAATCTCAAAAAAATACAAATAGCAAAAATAAATTCATTTAGTATTCTTGGTAAAGGAACTGTTCAAAATTCTACACAGCCATGTACTATTGATAACTCAAGAACTCCAAAAGGAGGAAGGAAAACGCTAACAGATTCATATCAACTAGATTGTGAAACTGGAGATATATAAACTGCGAAATCTATTTTTTACATATAAAAGGCTTCTTGAAATCGTTTCAAGAAGCCTTTTTGTTCATTAAATTTTATAGATATTATTTGAAAATCTATAATTTACTAAAGTTTTGTATTGGAAACTTACATGTCGCTACCACAAGTGTATACTTGTAGGCAACCCCAAATCAATTGACAACATGCTGGTCCTGTAACACGTCCTGCACAATCGCATCCGCACTTTGATGAATTGCATCCGCTTGCACCACCATTAATTTGACTCTGACCTTCTTTAGAAATAGCTGTTGCTCCTTTAATGTTTAAAATGTTGTTTTTCATGATATTTAAGTTTTAAGTTGTTTTCCTTACTCTTTTTGAGGTTTTTCAGGGTTCACCTTTAAGTTATATTTATATAATACCAAATAAACTCTAAAATGATAGTTTAAAATCGTTTCTATTTCCTTTCTGCTTCAACATAAAACAGAACCGTAGCTATGTATTGGAAACTTATATTTCGCTGCCACAAGTATACACTTGAGGACAAGCAATAGTCCACTGGCAACATTTTGGTCCTGTAACACGTCCTGCGCAATCGCATCCACAACCACTACAGTTTGATGACCAACCTGCACCACCATTTATTTGACTTTGATTTTCTTTAGAAATAGCTGTTGCTCCTGCGATGTTTAAAATGTTTTTTTTCATGATATTTAAGTTTTAAGTTGTTTTCCTTACTCTTTTTGAGGTTTTTCTGGGTTCACCTTTATTTAGATTTTTAAATACTGTTAACAAGTATATATTTGTGGACAAGCTGTGTACCATTTACAATATTTTGGTCCAGTAACGCGTCCTGCGCAATCGCATCCGCACTTAGATAAATCGTAACCAGCGCCACCATTTATTTGACTTTGATTTTCTTTTGAAATAACTGTTGCTCCTACGATGTTTAAAATGTCTTTTTTCATGGTATTTTAGTTTTAAGTTGTCCTTACTCTTTTTGAGGTTTTTCAGGGTTCACCTTTTTATAATATTAAAAATACGATTCATATTTCGAAAATAAAAGGAGTCTAGTACACAGTTTACAAATTATAGCTGTTCAATTTATAAAATGGAAAGGATAAATTAGGCTAGAAATGTAGCTGTAAAAGCAAAAGTGGACTATATTTGCCATTTGAAAAAATAACCAGTGATTTTACAAAACTACACCAGAGAATTTGCCTATAATTTGAAGCTTGCATCTCCAATTATCTTGGGAATGCTAGGACATACATTTGTCGGTTTTGTAGATAATGCAATGGTTGGTCAATTAGGAACTGCGGAACTTGCAGCAGTTTCATTAGGTAATAGTTTTCTGTTCATTGCCATGTCAATTGGAATCGGTTTTTCAACAGCAATTACAACATTAGTTGCAGAAGCTGATGCTGAAGGCGATACCGCGAAAGTAAAAGGCGCGCTCAAACATGGTTTAATCCTTTGTACTATTATTGCAATTATCGTTTTTGTTGGTGCTATTATGTCCAAACCGTTAATGTACATCATGGATCAACCAGAAGAAGTTGTCGATTTAGCAATTCCGTATCTAAACTTAGTTGCCGCTTCCTTAATTCCGTTGATTATATTTCAGGCATTTAAGCAATTTGCAGATGGTTTATCGCAAACAAAATACGCCATGTGGGCAACATTATTGGCAAATGTAGTAAACATCATTATCAACTATTTTTTAATTTTTGGAATCTGGATTTTCCCTAAATGGGGAATTATTGGCGCAGCAATCGGAACCTTAGTTTCACGAATAGTCATGTTGGTATTTATCTGGTTATTATTACGTTACAAAAACAAATTTAAAGAATACGTTACCAATTTCAACTTTAAAGAAATTAAAAAATCAGTATTAAAAAAGATTATCTCCTTAGGTTTTCCATCGTCGTTACAAATGCTTTTTGAAGTAGGAATTTTTACGGCTGCCATTTGGTTGTCAGGTATTTTAGGGAAGAATTCACAAGCGGCAAATCAAATCGCATTAAACCTTTCTTCCATGACGTTTATGGTTGCAATGGGATTAAGTGTTGCGGCAACAATCAGAGTAGGAAATCAAAAAGGATTGCGTCGTTTTGGAGAATTACGCCGAATTGCATTTTCTCTTTTTCTATTAGTGTTGATTATTGACATATTTTTCGCAATCATGTTTATGGTGTTTAATAACTGGTTTCCAACCTTATATATCAACGAAACAGATACTGTAAACTTTGTAGACAATCAGGAAGTAATTATGGTTGCGGGCAAATTACTCTTAGTTGCTGCATTCTTTCAAATTTCAGACGGAATTCAAGTGGTTGGTTTGGGTATTTTACGCGGTTTACAAGATGTTAAAATTCCGGCATTCATCACATTTTTCGCGTATTGGATGGTTGGTTTTCCAACTTCGTACTATCTCGGATTACACACCGAATACAAAAGTGCAGGAATCTGGGTGGGTTTACTCGTCGGATTGACCGTTTCTGCAATATTATTGTATATTAGATTCAATTATTTATCAAAAAAACTTATTAAAAATCAAGCTATTTATGGAGTTTCCTAAATTTTTATTGGGCGATAATACAGATTATCCCGATGCAATTTTCATTATACATACCGAATTCCCAAGATTCATCATCAATCTAGAAAATGATGAAGTAGAATGGTTAGAAGAATTTGATAAAGAAGACGAAAAAGAATTGGCTTCTGAATCCGAAAATTTAATCCAAGCCGCAAACGACTTTTATGATCGCGAATTATCTAGATATGACGATTAATCCTAAAAACAATTAACAAATGAGAACACCTTTACTACTAATATGCATATGCTTGTGCATTTTTACTTCTTGTAATACTGAACCAGAACCATTCGTAACAATTCGCTCAGAAGTCTACAACCAATTAGCAACAGAAACAAATAGTGAATTAGATTCAATGATTACCAAAGTCGCTTCTATTGAAAAGCTTCAAGAATTTAATACTGCAGTCAAAGTAATTCATACCAAAGATGAAATGGAAATTATTTCTGCTATTATTGACACTTCTATTGAAGAAGAAATAAACATAGATTCGTTGAAAATGACAGAGAATAACACATTATTTATTCATAATAAAAATAATGTTAATTACGATTCATTCCGTAAAACAAATGCTCAACGAGCTAGAACTGGCTATAGTTTGAAATTTCCTACATCAACCTATGATACAAGAAATGCCAAAGAAATTTGGGAAGAAGCTATGCAAAAAAAGTCTAGCATTGCAGTTATGGATTCCATTACTATGAGCGAAAAAGTTCGTATTGAATCGCGTTATCACAAAGGTTTGAATCAATTAAAAGAAATAGATTATGTAGTTTTGGTACATGATGCTTTACTTATTCCGCCTGTTTTAGATGCTACAAATAAAGAATTTATTAGTGGTTACATTTTGACACACGCGTTCGTATACGACTTTAAAACTCTTGAGAGAATTGAACAAAAAATGATAATTTCTTCAAACGGAGATCAAATTTCTTTTTATACAACAAGTAGTAGTACAAGAGTCAATGAGCTTTCGCTTGAAGGAAAAATACGAAACGATTTAATCAATAAAAAGAATATTGCTGTTGATTCTACTTTTAGATTCAATAGGTAAATAGTTGGGTATATAATAAATATGATCGATCAACTCATAAATTACGACAAAGAATTATTTTTATTCTTAAATGGACTCGGAACGCCAACTTGGGACGGTTTTTGGATGTTTATCACGGATAAATACTACGCAATTCCGTTGTATGCTTTTTTGTTGATTCTCATCTTAAAAACACACAATAAGAAAGAAATATTCTTTACACTTGTATTGGTAGCATTATTAATTACAATTACCGATCAAACCGCAAATCTATTCAAAAAAACACTCTTTTTACGTCTAAGACCTTGTCACACAGCTGATTTAATAGATCACATGCGATTGGTGAAAACGACTTTAATAAATGGTAAATTAGAACCTTATTGTGGCGGACAATTTGGATATTTTTCAGGTCATGCTTCCAACGCAATGGCTTTAGCTACATTTATTGGCTTGGTTTTACGTAAACACTTCAAATACATCGTATTCATACTTTTATTTTGGGCTGCATGTGTTGGTTATAGCCGAATTTACATTGGCGTACATTTTCCTGGAGATGTACTCACAGGAATGATTTTTGGTGGAATTTATGGCGGAATTATCTTTAAATTACAACAGTTTTTGATTCGGAAATATGCTTAAATTTTATAGATTTTACTTTAGTGCAGTTTTGAAAACATTGTTAATGAATTGATAAATTGTATGTTAATGATGTTCATTTCACTAAATTTATGACTTAACCAAATAAAATTTATATTATGAAAAAAAGTAATCTGACATCATTAAAACTTAACAAAGATTTAATTTCTAGTTTACACGTGAATCAACTCAATGGAGGAAACTGGACAAATAACTCTTGGTGTGCTTGTGAAACAGAAAGAAATTGTACAGACACCGAATGTCATACCGTTTGGGATTGCGAATTGTAAAAAACAGAAAATACATGAATTAAGCGAGCTTCGGTTCGCTTTTTTTATGCTTGAATATGTTTTAAAATTTCAACAAATCCAATAACTGTTGTGCAGCATGAAACGGAGAAATTGTGCTGTTTTCGGTAGCATTCAAATATTCGTCTAACACACTTTTTACGTGTTCGTTGTTATAAAAGTTATGTTTCAGGCGTTCTTCAATGGTTTGTAACAGCCAAAAACGATTTTGTTGTTTTCTATGATTTTCAAAGTAATGATTTGCTTTCGTCGTTTCACAGAATTCCGAAATTAGTTGCCAAACATCGTCAATTCCTTCATATTTCAAGGCGGAAGCCGTAACTACTTTAGGAAGCCATTCAGAAGCTTTCTGCGGATATAAGTGTAATGCGCGCTTAAATTCAGTTCGCGCTATTTGCGCACGTTTTATGTTATCGCCATCGGCTTTATTAATCACAATAGCGTCAGCCATTTCGATAATTCCACGTTTGATTCCTTGCAATTCATCTCCGGCGCCAGCCAATTTTAACAATAAAAAGAAATCTACCATACTATGAACGGCAGTTTCACTTTGCCCAACGCCAACAGTTTCAATCACAATTGTATCAAAACCACACGCTTCACATAAAATAATCGTTTCACGAGTTTTTCGAGCAACGCCACCAAGTGAATCACCAGAAGCTGACGGACGAATAAAAGCATTTTCATCCTTTACTAAATCTTCCATTCGAGTTTTATCGCCTAAAATACTTCCGCTAGAAATTGAACTACTTGGATCAACAGCTAACACGGCAACTTTTTTGCCCAAACCTGTCAAATGTTTTCCAAAAGCTTCAATAAATGTACTTTTCCCAACACCTGGAACGCCTGTAATTCCTATGCGAATTGACGTATTAGCATGTGGCAAACATTTCTCTATAATTTCGGTAGCTTTCGCTAGATGTGTCACACTTTTACTTTCTACCAACGTAATTGCTCTGCTCAAAGCCACTTTATCATGATTCAAAATTCCTGTAACCAATTCGTCTACCGAAGGTTGTTTTCTTCTGTTCTTTTTGATAGTATCCACCGAAGTTTTGCTGATAAAATCTGGTTTGGAAATCCCATCTTTTTCATGTAAGGCTGATGTATGTGTTTTTTTAGAAGTCAAAAGTTTGATGAAATTTAAGCTATAAAAACGAAATTACGATATTTTTTTGTTTTTGATTGAAGAATTAAAAGATTGAAAGATTTAAAAATAGACTCGCTTCATTTCGACTTCGCTCAATGCAAGTGCTTTTAGTATTTTGGTATGTTAGTATATGAATTATTTACACATTAGATAAACTTATAAATCTTTCAACTTTTAAACAAAAATTTTGCTATCTGACTCTTTGCAATTTCGGATTATGATTCGTCATTGCGAAAGTTTTGAAAAAACTTGTGGCAATCTGTTTCTCGATTTACAGATTACTTCACTATCGTTCGTAATGACGAATCAAAGTATCTAAGAAAGTCTAAAAATCCAAGAAGTCCAATAATCCAGGAAAGTCTCTCCATGAGTAAATTCTCGCGAAAGCGAACATATTATAAAGTTTTAAACTATAAAACGTATTAATTAGCACGTTTTTTTTACATTATTGCAACATTCTAAAATATGTTACGTCTTTAGAGATGTATAGCAATTAACCAAAACCAGAAAACAGTCAACTTGAGTATGTTTCAAACCGAGCTCATCAAGAAGTGTAAGAATAACGACAGGAAAGCGCAACTGCATTTGTACAGGCAGTATTGTGAAGGAATGTTTATTGTTGCCAATCGATTCTTGAAACATACAGAAGATGCCGAAGATGCAATGCAAGAAGCATTTATTAACGCATTTCAAAAAATTGATCAATTTAAGGCTGAAGTCAGTTTTGGTGCATGGTTAAAAAAGATTGTCATTCACAAGAGTTTAGACAAATTACGTGCTAAACAAAATTATTATCTAACTATTGATGAAGCGCACTTAGAAATTGTTGCCGATGAAGATAGTTGGGAAACAAGTGATGAAACCACGTTGGAAGAAGTAAAAAACGAGATTGAAAATTTGCCTGAGAAATATAGAATTGTAGTAATGCTTTTTTTACTTGAAGGCTACGATCATCAAGAGATTTCGGAAATATTAAATATTTCAACAACGGCATCACGAACACAGTTATTACGAGGAAAGAAGAAATTACAGCAAGCATTAAAAAAAAGGAACTATGGGACAGGATATTAAAGATTTGTTGAAAACAGAACCGTTACATATTCAAAATGAATTGCCTGACGGACATGAAGCACGTTTTTTAGATCGATTGGATACAGCGATGTCACCAAAAGAAAAGCCAACGAAAAAGCGTTCTTTCTCTTTTTATAAAATTGCTGCGGCTGTACTTTTAATTGTGAGTTTAGGAGGTTTGACTTATCATCAATTGCAGCAAAAACCTGACATTTCAGGAGAAGAAGTTGTGAAAACTGATACTGAAACCACTAAAAAATCTTCGGTAAGCTTAGGCGATATTTCTCCCGATTTAAAAAAGATTGAAGATTATTATGTAGCAAACATCAATTATGAATTGACACAAGTAGAAGTTTCCGAAGTTGGGAAACAATTATTTAGTAGCTACATGGAAAAACTTTCTTTGTTGAATGAAGAACAAAAAGTGCTTCAAGAAGAGTTGAACGAAATAGGACCAAACGAGCAAACTATTAATGCTATGATTGATAACTTACAGTTTAGACTGAAATTGCTATACCAATTAAAGGAAAAATTGAACGAACTAAAAAAATCAGAAAATGATGCATAAATCAAAAATGAAATCATGTGTATTGATCGCTTTGTTGATCATTACATTTGGATATTCGCAATCAAAAAAACGAACAAAAAAGGAAGTTTTCACCGTAAATAAAGATGTTACGTTAGAAATTAATACGTCGCATGCTGATGTTGAATTTGATACTTGGAATAAAAACAAAATCGAAATTACTGCTACTATTGAAATTGAAGACGCAACCGAAGAAGAGATAGAAGCGTATTTTAAAAAGTGGAATTTTGAAGCAATAGGAAACAGCGAAAAAGTAACGGTAACTTCTAAAGGAAGCAGCTCATTTTTTGGCGAAAGCAGACAATTTACATTATCAGATCCAATTATTATTGAACAACTACAAAGACCATTAATTTTTGAAATGCCTGAAATCCCAGAGATTCCTGAGTTGCCAAATTTAGTGATGGAATCTATGGAAGGTGTAAAGTTTGATTATGAAGCGTATCAAAAAGATGGAGAAGCGTATATGAAAAAATGGCAGAAGCAATGGAAAGATGGCTTTGATGAGAAGAAGTTTAAAGAAGGTATGGAAAAGTGGAAAGTTGAGTTTGAGAAGCTACAAGAAGAGCGAGATAAATTGCGGAAAAGTGTAAATGAAAAGCAACAAAAGGGGCTTGTAGAAATTCAAGGAAAAGTTGTTGCTAAAGGAAGAGCATTCAATAAGCAAGAATTGCTAAAACAAAAAGAAGAGTTATTGAACAGATTCGAATTAATTCAAGAATCAAACTTGCAAAATAATCGTGTTATTAATCTTAATAGAAATGGAAACGAAAGTGATGTTTTCTTTATCTCATCAGGAAATAAACATTATAAAGTAAAGAAAACCATCAAGATAAAAATGCCAAAGAAAACCAAGTTAAAACTCAATGTTCGACATGGAGAAGTAACGTTGGCGGCAACAAGTGAAAATGTAAACGCAAAGCTGTCTCACGCAGCTTTGTATGCAAATGTGATTAATGGTGCAAATACGACGATAGAATCGTCGTATGCGCCTATTCATGTAACTAGATGGAATAATGGCACATTGAAAGTAAATTTTGTGAATACAGTAGATTTACAATTTGTGAATGCTATTAATTTAATGTCAAATTCGTCCAAAGTAAGTTTGGGAACGCTAGGAGAGAAGGGAATTATTAGTGGAACTTTTGGCAAATTATTGATTCATAACGTTAGTGATAATTTTAAAACGTTAGATATTATTCTCGAAAATACAGATGCGCGCATTCAATTGCCTGATGCTGCTTTTAAATTGTATTATATAGGTTCAAAATCTAGTATTTCGTATCCAGATTCAGTCATTGGCACTGAAAATAAAACACAGTTTAATACTATTGTTCGCGGATATCAGAAAGTGAATACTTCGGGAAGTGAGATTAATATTAATGCAAAGTTTAGTGAGGTTTCGTTGAAGGGGAAATCGTAATTTAGGTATTAGGTATTAGGCATTAGGCATTAGGCATTAGGAATTAGGTTTTCTCGCGATGCTCGATTTTTTAGTTTATGAGTTTATCGGTTTATAAGTTTACGCTAATAACTAGAAACCAGCAACTAGCAACTAGCAACAAACCTACGGCAAATAAATTTTATTTTTAATAGCATAAATTACCAATCCAATTCGATTTTTTACACTCAATTTTTCGAATAATGCATCACGATATCCATCAATCGTTTTTGGACTTAAACACATTTGATCTGCAATTTGCTTGTATGTCATTTCCGTACACACCAACTTCATAAAACAGATTTCATTTTCTTTCAGTTTTGCGCCATTATTTCCTTTTCCGCTTAATGAACCAATTAGAATATTCGTGACATGTTTTGAATGATAAAAACCATTGATAGTAACTTCATTCAGTGCCATTTCTAAGACACTTTTTTCTACATCTTTCATCAAATATCCTTTTGCACCAGCGCGTAACATTTGAATTATGGTACGTTCGTCTTCTTCAATAGAAAGTCCTAAAACGTCAATATTTGGAAAATGTTCCGTAATCCAAGTCGTAGTTTCAATACCATTCATAATTGGCATATTAATGTCCATTAAAACAATGTCTGGCGGATTTGAATTTTCTTGCAAGCGTGTAATTAATTCTTTTCCATTTTTGCATAAATAACTTACCTTAAAGCGATCAAATGAATCGACTAAGCCGCCAATGGCTTGTGATAATAATACATGATCTTCAACGATTGCAACGGAATATGTTTTCAAAATTGTGTGATTTTTGGTGGTTGTTTAAATATAATTGAAAGATTAAATTATTAAAAGATTTAAAAATTAATGTTCCTAAAAGTAATTCAAATTACGATATTTGAAAGCTAAAGATAATGAATAATCGTTAGGTTTGTGCCTTTTTCCAATTCAGATTCCAATTCGATTTCTGCGCCAATTAGTTTTCCTCTACTTCTCATGTTTTGTAATCCGATTCCTTTGGTAAGTTTATCATTTGATGCTGAAAAACCTTGTCCATTGTCTTTTGCGGCAATTGTCAGTTTTTCAGGTGTATACGTCAGCGTTACGTCAAGCGTGGAAGCTTTTGCATGTTTAATGGTGTTTGAAAAGAATTCTTGCAAGATTCGAAATAGAATAATTTCAGCTTTATCATCAATAATTTCTTCGTCGCCGTTTATGGTTAACGTGGCTTCAATAAAATTTAACCGATTAAAACGTGCGACTTCCAAACCTAAAGCTTCTGGTAACATAAGATTTTTCAAAGCATCTGGATTGATGAGTTTTGAAAGCGCTCGTAACTCTGTCAAACTCTTTGAAATGGTATCACTAACTTCCGCGACATCTTCATTTCTATCTGCTATTTGATGTAGTTGTATTTTAGCCAACGTCAGAAGTTGTCCGATATTATCGTGCAATTCCCAACTTATATTTCTAAGTGTTTGTTCTCGGATTTCTATTTGTGTCTCTGCAATCGCGTTTTCAAATTCTCGTTGCGCTAATTGCCTTTCGGACAAGAGTTTGTTCTTTCGCTTGATGAATACCAAGAAAAGTATAATAATTACAACAATAAGTAAAATAAAAACTATTGTTGCAATAACAGCTGCTATCGCTGCTAAGGTTGTTGTTTCTCCACTTTGTAACTGCATATAAAACCTATAATATATGATATGTTAAGAATTAAACTTAAGCTCAAAGATAGAATATTCATCCATTCAAAATTAGCTTCATATGTCTCAAAAAAATACTTTCTAAAAATAAGCCAAGGTATAATACCTATATTGAATAATAATACTCCTACACTAATCCAAAATAGAAGATACCTAGTCATAAATAGTACTCTTTCTGAGTTCAAAATTTCTACAAAATAGAAAATTATAGTTATAATTAGAAAGCATGATCCAATAATAAATGGAATAGATACAAGGTTTGAGTAATAATTTTCAATAAAAATTCCATTTAGTATGAAAAAAATGGCATATGTTAAACTAAAGTAGATTACAATTTTCTTGTATTTTTTTCTATTCAAGAAATGCCAATATACTGAAAAAAGAAAAAGAAAATTTATAAAGAGATAAACATTATAATAAATAAGATTATCGTGTGTTAGAACATCCGCAATATATTTTCCTATAAGTTCATTTACAACAACATACCATAGGAATATTAAAAAATATCTCAGATATGAATTCTTATATTTATAGAAATAAATGCTACCTATTATGGCAGCAGTTATTTCTATATAAAGTGTTATATCTTTTATTGAAAAAGTAAATTGATTTAAGAATTCATTCATGAAATTTTATTCAAATAATTATCCTCTCGGCGGTGGCGGACTTAATTGTCCTAAATTAAACGATAGACTTGTACCATTATCATCATCATTTTCAGCACTTGATTTTTGAACTAAGTTTTCACTTGTTTTATGACCTAAACTTAAATTAGCTTCATTCGCTCTTGTATCTGCATTATGTTCATCTAATAACAATCTTGTGATTACTTTATATCTACCAACTAATGGAGATGAAGGATCGTTTGGAATAATTGAAAAAGGTAAATTTTTCATATTATGATACTCTTCAGATAATTTTGTATCAACAGTAGGTGTAAAGAAGACTGTTTGTTGATTAGGATAATCCTTATGTTGATTATATTTTCCAAAATATACCCGAACTCCAGAAATCTCAGGATTTTCTGGATTTACTTTTTCTACATTATCCAAATATTGAATATAGTTACGGATTTTCTCTATTGAAAACCAAGCGAATTGTGTTTCTTTAAAATCAGGATTAGTTGTTGTTCCTTGCGAAGGATCATTTAATTTGGCTACATAGTTTTCATGCAAGTTTACAGCATCAGTTACTTCAATGATGCCCTCAGGAGCTTTCGCATCAGGATTTCCATTGTTGTTCTCACTTAATTTTTTACAAATAAAATAACCAATTGCAATTCCCACGAGTAAAGCAACAATTATTAATGGTACTGAATTTTCCATAAGGTTGTAGTTTTGTTAGTCTGTTTAATTTTTGTTAAAATTAACCAAACTTTCGAGAAAAAAAATTTGTATTTGAAAAATGGGTGTTTTTCCCTTTAACTAAAAAGTGATAAAAGAAATAAAGTGGAGAAAATGACTACAAATGTGTAGAATGTTGAAAATTATGTGTAGATGGTATGTGAAAAAGAAAATCAATAAGATGTTATGAAGAAATAAAATAGGCTTGGAGGAAGTTATTTTTTAATTGTTTACTGGCGGTGGAGATAATTGCCCCATATTATAAGTCAAGCTTTCATCATCATCAGTAGTAGAAGTTTCTTTTGAAAAGAAATCATTTTGTATAAAGGTTTTCAGTGATTTCCCTTCAATATTAATAATTGTTTGTTGTTGTGCACTCGCAACTAGAAAAACCGTTTGCGCGTTTGATTTTAATTCCAAACTTGGATCAGTATTATACACACCAAAAAATACATCAATACCAGTAATTGCTAAATTATGATTCGTAGATTTCTTTTGTAGATAGTCAATATATCCTTTCATTTCTTCCAACGAATACCAAACCGCTTTTGTGTAATAATCCTTTTTGACTTTAGCTTGAAACGGCTGAATATATTGTGTTTGATAGGTGTTAAAAAGTGTTACAGCTTCATTAAAAGACAAATAACCATTTGTTGATAATACTAAGTTTTCATCATTTTGCGAGCTATTTTGCAATTCTAAAGAAGAATTAATATGTTTAAATGTTAGAAATTTTCCGTTTTCAATAGTGAAAGATTCTTGATAATCTAGCGTTACATTTCGTGTAGACGGCATTAAAAACGTTGTTCTTTTGCCATTTGCATCAGTGCCAAAAATAAAACTGAGACCTGTAATCGGAATGTTTTTAGAAACAGCTATAGTTTCTAAATGATTGATATAAGTATCTAAAGTTTCAAGTTCAAAATGAATTGCTTTGTCTTTAAACGTAGTTGTTGATTTCCCAATTTGAGAAAGTCGCGTGCTGTGATCGTTCTGAAAAAGTGTGGCTGCATCTACGTTAGAAATAATCTTTGCAGGTATTTCTAACGCTGAATCGAGTAGTTCTTCTTCGTGTTGGTTATGTGTATTACAACTTAGGAAAAGTGTCGCACAGACAAGTCCTAAAGAAGCAAATGATAACATTCTTTTCTTCATGGTGGTTAGTTTTTGATATTAATAATTGATATGAATTATGATTCCACTTTTCAGCAGAATTGATTCAACGTACGGTTTTGAGTTCGTCTTTACAGACTTCTCATACTTGAGTTTTATTAAAAATTGCGACTTGGAGGTGTAATTACTATTTAAAAGTAATAAAAAGATTCTACCGATTTGAAGAAGATGTGTATCTGTCGTTTTTTTATGTGTAATTGTCATCAAAACGCACACTTTCAATTTATAGATATCAGAAAAATGAATCGTATGTAAAATTAGAATTAGGCATTCTGTTTGTAGAAAGATAGACTAAAGTACTCGAAGCAAAAAAACCGACAAGGTGAGTTGTCGGTTTTGAACTTTTATATAATTATTTTCATTGTTAATGATGACCTCTTGGTGGCGGTGGAGAGAGTTCTCCAATATTAAAAGTTAAACTTCCATCCATATTTTCATCACTTTCTTTCGCAATAAAACTATTTTGAGCAAAACCTTTCAATGATTCCCCTTCAACATTAATAATAGTTTGTCGTTGCGTACTTGCTGCTAAGAAAACAGTTTGTGCATTTGATTTCAATTCCAGACTAGCATCATTATTATACACACCAAAAAAGACATCAATACCTGTAATTGCTAAATTATGATTCGTAGATTTTTTCTTTAGATAGTCAATATATCCTTTAATTTCTTCCAACGAATACCAAACCGCTTTTGTGTAATAATCCTTTTTGACTTTAGCTTGAAACGGCTGAATATATTGTGTTTGATAGGTGTTAAAAAGTGTAACAGCTTCATTAAAAGACAAATAACCATTTGTTGATAATACTAAGTTTTCATCATTTTGCGAGCTATTTTGCAATTTTAAAGAAGAATTAATATGTTTATATGTTAGAAATTTTCCGTTTTCAATAGTGAAAGATTCTTGATAATCTAGCGTTGCATTTCGTGTAGACGGCATTAAAAACGTTGTTCTTTTGCCATTTGCATCAGTGCCAAAAATAAAACTGAGACCTGTAATCGGAATGTTTTTAGAAACAACTATAGTTTCTAAATGATTGATATAAGTATCTAAAGTTTCAAGTTCAAAATGAATTGCTTTGTCTTCAAACGTAGTATCTTCTTTTCCAATTCGTGTTAATCGTGTAGTTTGATCGTTTTGAAAAAGTTTCGCCGCTTGTGTATTGGAAATTATTTTCGTAGGAACTTCCAACGCTAAGTCTAATTGTTCTTCTTCTGCTTGGTTTTTTGTTTCGCAACTCAGGAAAAATGTAGCACATACAAGTCCTAAAGAAGCAAATGAGATCATTTTTTTCTTCATAATTTAAAAGTGTTTAATTCGTTAAAATTGAAAAAACGCGTTTTCTGTATGTAATTACTTTCTAAATGTAAGAAAAAGATAATGATTCACAAACTATTTTTTGTAAGCGTTGCATATTCTTTGTGAGCGTTGTGTTTTTGAACTTGAACTTGAATTTGAATTTGAAATGGAAGATGCTTAAATATCGAATATCAATCAAAGAATATCGAATGTTGAAGTTTTTTTAATTTGAGACTAAGTTAACGTATAAAAAAAACCGACAACTAACGCTATCGGTTTATACTATAAATTATGGTTTCGCAATCATTTTTCAATCATTGAATACTTCAATCTTTCAATCAAACTAATGCGCATCTTTTTTCAATAATTCTGGAAATTTCTTTTGAAAACGCTTTAATCTCGGGACAGAAACACCTCTGATATATCCATTATTCGGATTGTTTGCTTCGTAATCTTGGTGATATGCTTCTGCATCGTAAAAAGCAGTGTATTTTGTTATTTCTGTAGTAATTGTTCCGCTGAAAACTTTATCCGTTTTTAATTTTGAAATGTAATCATCTACGATTTTTTTCTCTTTAGAATCTTTATAAAATATAGCCGAACGATATTGTCTACCAGCATCCGGACCTTGTCTGTTCAGCGTTGTTGGATCGTGCGAACCAAAAAATACTTTCACTAAAGTTTCATATGAAACGACTTTTGCATCATAAAATACTTTTACCGCTTCCGCGTGATCTGTTCTTCCAGCACTTACCAATTGATAATTAGCAGTTTCCGCTTTTCCGCCAGCATAACCAGAAACAACTTCTTTCACGCCTTTTACGCTTTCAAAAACAGCTTCCACACACCAAAAACAACCGCTTGCAAAATAGGCAGTTTCATACTTTGCCAAATCTTGTTGTGTCATTTTTTCTTTGTGTACAGCTTCTTTCGATGTTGTATTTGAGTTGCAACTTAATGTAAAAAAGAGTACGGTTATAAAAGTTAGAGATATCGATTTCATGTTAATTATTTTTTATCTAAGTCGAATCAAAGGTAAAAACTTACGGAACGACTTAAAATTTGGGTTACTTTTAACATCTGTAAAGATACGAATTCTGGTATTTCAGATTGTTTGAAACGTCATTACGAACGATAGTGAAGTAATTTGTATGTAAAAGATTGCTTTTGCACCTTGCAAAGATGAAAGTTTTTCAATTCTTAAATCTTTCAATAATATAAGGTAGACTGAGGTTTTCTCGAAGTCTACTCAAAATGAAAAAACGACTGCGAATCCGAAGATAAACAATCGTTTAGTGTAATTAACTAACTGCGCTTTTTGACTGATGAAATCAATTATGCATTCTCGACTAGTTTTTTCGTTAAGAAGAAACCAGTGAATAATGAGATTCCGCCAACTAAGAAAATCGTTCCTGGAAATGCTACACTTTCATGTAAACCGAAAGAAACATGCATCATATTTCCAATAAAAATGCCTAATCCAATTCCCATCATCAAAACGGCAAGATTCAATACCAATACTTTCCACGTTGGTGTTAATGATTTTTTTGAGCTGAAAAAGATAGAAGCATCAGCTCCTTTTTCAATCAATGCTAAACGTTCTTTGTTTCTTGACGAAATGTACAAATAGTAGATTCCGAAAATGACTCCCAAAATTGCTGGCATTATAATTACTTCTGATCCCATAATGAATTGTTTTTTAAAGTTTAGTTTTTGTATTTGCCCATTATGACGAATGGTTTTTTGTTTTGGTTACAGAAAATGTGAAATTTTTTTGAAATGATAAATTATTAATGATAAATTTTAAATTAAAAAGTAATTTCACATGAACACATGAACACATGAACACATGAACACATGAACACCGAATAACGAATAACGAATAACGAATAACGAAATTTAAAATGTAAAAGTAAATTTTAACTAATAATTACCAACAGAAAAACAAATCAACAAAACGCGAATTAACAAATAGCAAACATCCTAAAACCTAACACCCAAAACCCAACTACCTAATAAAACCCAACTACCAAATAAAAAACCCAAAAAACTGTAACCAATCAAACAAAGCAATCGTCTTAACAACAAATGACTCAAAAAACCGACCAAGACTGTATTCTTGAAATTCGTGCAGGAAACGTGAATGCGTATGCGATGCTTGTGACTAAATATCAAACTATGATTTTTACGTTGGCGATGCGTATGGTAGGAAATAGGGAAGATGCGGAAGAAGTTGCGCAAGATACATTTGTGAAAGCATACAAAGCATTAGACACGTTTAAAGGAACGTCTAAATTTTCTACGTGGCTGTACAGAATTGTCTATAATACGAGTTTGGATTGTATTAAAAAGAACAAAAGAGTCATTTACTCAGAACATATTGATGAAATTCACGAAAGTGATATTGGAACAATGCAAGATGCACTAAGTTATATAGAAGCGAAAGAGAAAAAGCAAACTATTGAAAAAGCATTGTTACAGTTGCCTGAGGATGAGCGCGTGTTGTTAACGTTGTTTTATTTTGAAGATTTATCATTGAAAGAAATCTCGGAAATTGTTAAAATATCGTATGATAATGTAAAAATCAAATTACATCGCAGTCGAAAAAAATTATATCATATCTTGAAAAATGTTGTAGAACCTATATATTTGAGTCATGGAAGTAGAAAATAAAAAATTAGATCAATTCACAAAAGATGTCATCCAAGAAGCTGGATTGACAACACCTTCCATAGATTTTTTAGCCAAAGTCATGGCAGAAGTTTCCAAAGAAAAAGTTTCGGTAAAAGTCTACAAACCATTAATAACCAACGTTGGTTGGATGCTTATTGCGTCATTATTCTTCCTATTCACGTTTGTATTGACACGCTTCTCGCTTGGTTTTTCTGTTCTTGGCGATTGGAATTTAGCTGGTTTATTCGTCCAAAAATATAACATCACATTCTCCGTTCCGAATACATATGTGTATTGCACAGTTTTCTTAGGAATCTTCGTTCTTATTCAAATACATATTATAAGCAAACGTTTTTCGAGAAGTTTGGAGAGTTGACTTCGAGTACCTCAGTCAACGCTTAGATTGCTGGACTTGAAACGTCATTGCGACCTCGTGCTTGACACGTGGGAAGCAATCTGTTAAACTACAAACAGATTACCACAAGTTTTTTCATTTCAACTCAGCTCAATGTAAACAAAACACTCGCAAAGACGTAATTTTTCAATCATTTAATCCTTTAATGTTTTAATCAAAAAAACTCCCACGTTTCCATGAGAGTTTTATATAAATTATATATCAGTACACTGAGGCTTGGCTCAGCGCGAACACTGAGGCACTCGAAGTGTTATTCCTCAACAATAACCCATTGTCCTTTAGAAATCAACGGTTCAGCTTGTTTATACTTTACAGTTTTGTTTTCACCAGTCATTACATTTTTGATGGTAACACGTTCGTTACGACCAATTTTTGGCTTATCGCGAACAATGGTTTCTGTAACTTGGGGACGTTTTTGACCAGATGATTGCATTGCTTGACGATTTGCCGCAGATTTTTCATCACTGTTCAATACTTCTTCTTTCGAAGTTGTATAGTTTTCTTTTCTACGTTTTTGCTCACGTGCTTCTTGAACTTTGTTTGGATCATTATTTTCTAATTCTCCTTTAAACAAGAACGATAAAATTTCACGATTTACTTTATCAATCACACCTTTGAACAATTCAAAAGCTTCAAATTTGTAAATTAATAACGGATCTTTCTGCTCATGCACAGCCAACTGAACTGATTGCTTCAATTCGTCCATCTTACGCAAGTGCGTTTTCCAAGCATCATCAATAATAGCCAACGAAATATTCTTTTCGAAATCCGTCACCATTTGTTTTCCTTTAGAATCGTATGCTTCTTTTAAATCACTGACAACATTCAATTCTTTTGTTCCGTCAGTAAACTTAATAACAATGCGTTCGTATTTGTTATCTGGATTTTCATACACTTGCTTAATTACTGGGAAAACTGCTTCCGCGTTTTTCTCCATTTTAGCATTGTAGTGTTTGAAAGCTGCCGTATATACTTTACCAATGATTTCTTGCTCCGTCATTTTTTTAAATTCGTCTTCCGAAATTGGACTTTCGATAGAGAAGTAGCGAAATAATTCGAATTCAAAGTTTTTATAATCGTTAGCGGCTTTATTTGTTTGCGTAATGATTTCGGTAGTGTCATACACCATATTCGAAATATCTACCTTTAAACGTTCTCCATGTAACGCGTGACGACGACGTTTGTATACAACTTCACGTTGTGCATTCATTACATCATCATATTCTAACAAACGCTTCCGAATTCCGAAGTTATTCTCTTCCACTTTTTTCTGCGCGCGTTCAATAGATTTTGTCATCATGGAATGCTGAATTACTTCACCTTCTTTTAATCCCATTCTGTCCATCATTTTAGCAACTCTTTCAGAACCAAATAAACGCATCAGGTTATCTTCCAAAGAAACATAAAATTGTGAACTTCCTGGATCTCCTTGACGACCAGATCTACCTCGTAACTGTCTATCTACACGACGAGAATCATGACGTTCTGTACCAACAATGGCTAATCCGCCAGCAGCTTTTACAGCGTCACTCAATTTAATATCCGTTCCACGACCTGCCATGTTTGTTGCAATCGTAACTTGTCCTGGTTCTCCAGCTTCCGCTACAATATCTGCTTCACGTTGGTGTAATTTTGCGTTCAATACATTGTGCGGAATTTTACGAATAGAAAGCATTCTTCCTAGTAATTCCGAAATTTCAACCGAAGTTGTACCAATTAATACAGGTCTTCCTTGTCTAGACAATTCAGTTACCTCATCAATAATGGCATTGTATTTTTCACGTTTTGTTTTGTAGATTAAATCTTCTTTGTCTTTACGTGCAATAGGTCTATTTGTTGGAATTTCAATAACATCCAATTTATAGATTTCCCATAATTCTCCTGCTTCCGTTACTGCCGTTCCTGTCATTCCTGATAGTTTACGGTACATTCTGAAGTAGTTCTGTAAAGTTACTGTTGCAAACGTTTGTGTAGCATCTTCAATTTTTACATTTTCTTTTGCTTCAATCGCTTGGTGTAATCCGTCAGAATATCGACGTCCGTCCATAATACGACCGGTTTGCTCATCAACAATCTTCACTTTGTTGTCCATTACTACGTATTCTACATCTTTTTCAAAAAGTGTGTAGGCTTTTAGTAATTGACTTAAGGTATGAATACGTTCACTTTTAACTTGAAATTCACTAAATAATTTTTCTTTTAGCTCAATTTCTTTTTCTTTTTCGAACTCTTGTGCTTCAATTTTGGCAATTTCTCCACCAATGTCAGGCATTACAAAGAAATCTGCATCATTGCTTCCGCCAGATAAATATTCAACACCTTTATCTGTTAAATCAATTTGATTGTTCTTTTCTTCAATCACGAATAATAATTCTGCATCAATTTTATGCATTTCGCGATTGTTGTCTTGCATATATGTGTTCTCTGTTTTTTGGAGTAATTGTTTTACACCTTCTTCACTTAAGAACTTTATTAATGCTTTATTTTTAGGCAAACCTCTAAAAACTCTTAACAATAAGAATCCACCTTCTTTGGTTTCACCGTCTTTAATCATTTTTTTAGCTTCCGCCAAAACACCTGTTAAATACTGACGTTGTTTGGTAACTAAATCAGCAATTTTAGGTTTTAATTCATCAAATTCATGTAAATCTCCTTGCGGAATTGGGCCAGAAATAATTAATGGCGTACGAGCATCATCAACTAATACAGAATCGACTTCATCGACAATGGCATAATTGGGAGCACGTTGTACCAAATCATTTGGCGAATGCGACATGTTATCACGCAAGTAATCGAAACCAAATTCATTATTTGTTCCGTAGGTAATATCAGCGGCATACGCTTTTCTTCTCGCTTCAGAGTTTGGTTGATGATAATCAATACAATCAATCGTAAATCCGTGGAATTGGAATATTGGCGCCATCCACGCGCTATCACGTTTTGCTAAGTAATCATTCACAGTTACCAAATGCACACCTTTTGCAGGCAATGCATTTAAGTATACAGAAAGCGTTGCAACCAACGTTTTTCCTTCTCCTGTTTTCATTTCTGCAATTTTACCTTGGTGCATCGTAATACCACCAATTAATTGCACATCATAGTGAATCATGTCCCAAGTGACTTGCTTTCCAGCGGCGTCCCAAGAGTTTTGCCAAGTAGCGTTGTCGCCATCAAGTGTTACATAATCGTGATTTCCAGATAATTCTCTGTCATACGGAGTTGCCGTAACAGTAAGTTCCGTATTATTTGTAAAACGTTTTGCCGTTTCTTTAACAACTGCAAATGCTTCTGGTAAGATGTCAAATAAGACAGCTTCCGTAATTTCGTATTCTTCGTTTCTAAGATTGTCAATTTCTTGATAGATATCATCTTTACGTTCGATATCAGAAATTGTTTCTGCTTCTTCTTGTAAAGAAACAATCTTCGCATTATTTTCTTTGCACGCTTCCGCGATTTGTGCCTTAAAGTTTGTTGTTCGAGCCCTAAGATCATCAAGAGACAATTGTGATAGTTGTTGCTCGTGTGATTTGATTTTATCAATAATAGGCTGTAAGCCCTTGATATCTTTCTTGGATTTGTCTCCAACAAACATTTTCAACATTGAATTTAAAAAACTCATGGTTTTATGTGGTTTTATATTAAACCAAAAAAAAGCCTCAATATGGAGACTTTTTCCTAGTTTAACTTGTTTTAATATTCATCTTCGTTCCAGAGATAATCATCATCTGTAGGATAATCTGGCCAAATTTCTTCGATAGATTCGTAAGTTTCCCCTTCATCTTCAATAGATTGTAGGTTTTCAACAACCTCTAAGGGAGCACCAGTTCTAATTGCATAGTCAATCAACTCATCCTTTGTAGCTGGCCAAGGAGCATCACTTAAGTGAGACGCCAGTTCTAATGTCCAATACATATTTTTTGATATTAATTTTTTGCAAAAATAAATTTTTAAATGAAAAAGTCAAGTAAAAAAATCATTATTTATACATTATTTTTAAGAACGTTTTTTTAAGGACATGTAATCCCTTAGTTTTTAAATGATTACGAATTTTTTTTAGGAACCCATTTTATTTCATTTGCTTGAAGATCATTCGACAACTTCCGTGCCAATACAAAAAGGTAGTCAGAAAGGCGGTTTAAGTATTTCAACGTATTTTCGTCAAAAGGCTCTATTTCGTAAAGTGCTGATGCTAAACGCTCTGCTCTGCGACATACACAACGTGCTATGTGACAGAATGACACAGTTTGGTGTCCGCCAGGCAATACAAAGTGTGTCATTGGCGGCAACGCATCATTCATCGTGTCCATTTCACGTTCTAAGACTGCAATGTTATCTTCTGAGATTCTATTGATGTTCAATCGGTCTTTTCCATTCTTCAATGTCGCCTTTTCAGGATCGGTTGCTAAAACTGCACCAACGGTAAATAGTAAATCCTGAATGTCCATCAATACATGTTGATAGTGTTTGTTAATGTCTTGATCGCGAATTAAACCAATATGTGAATTCAATTCGTCCACAGTTCCATAACTATCAATTCGGATGTGATGTTTCGGAACACGTGTTCCGCCAAATAGGGCAGTAGTTCCTTTATCTCCGGTTTTAGTATATATTTTCATTGTTTTTGTCTTCTTTTTCTTTTTTATCAAAATGATCTTTCAATTTCTTTCGTGTTTTCACATTGCTTAGATACACAAATATGAATCCAATGAGAATAGCAAATAGAAGTTTCCAGTGGATAACAATCATTTTTCTTGCCTTTTTTCATCTTTTTTGTGCGAATCTAAAAAAGCACGATTTTTACGACTGCTATTGCGTTTTTTATTTTTTCGTGTATTCACAAGTAATAATGGCGCCAATACGCCAACAATGACTATAATAACAATTAATTCGGTGCTCATTTGTTAGCTATTTTGTTTCATCAACATCGTTAAATGCATGCACTTATACAAACGTTTATCGCTTGTTTGCGATTGTTCCCAATCGTTTTGATGCAACTTTTTAATGTAATTTAATTTTTTATCTGCGCTCATCGGAATGAGATTTAAGAAAAACGCCCATTTCGAACTTCCTAAAATTGCTCTGCGTTCAACGACTTTAAATTCTGTATGAAAGCGTTTTACAGTTTTCTTTGAAAAAGGCCATTCCCAATCGGCATCTGATTGAAAAGGTCTGTATATTCCACGAATAATTCGCAACGGCAAACTTGTTTTTAACGGATCATACGAAATGAGTTTTCCGTCAGAAGCTAATTTTTCTTTTAGTTTTCCAAATAACATGTCTAAGCTTTCAAAATGATGCAACACGCCATATGCGTAAATGATGTCAAAATCTTTCTCTATAAATTCTGGCGATAGAAAATCAACTGCTTGCGCTTCTGCATTTGGGAAGTCTTTTAAACGCTCGTTTAATTGCCCAATTGCTTTATCGCTCAAGTCAATTCCCAAATATCGTTTAGAATGTTCGGCTAAGTATAAACTCAAGTGATTTCCTGCGTAACAGCCTAAATCTAAGACTTTTTTATCCGACAAATCGCCCAACCAAACTTTATGTTTTTCATACACTTGTTCGTTGATTTGCAGTTCTTTTCTAAAATCCGATAATAATTTATTCCGCATAAAAGACCAAACTTTCGTTGCAAAATTCTTCTTCTTTACATTGTAGAATTCCTTCTGCTTTTTGTTCGTCTCTAATACTTCTTCTAATTGTGTGTTACTCATTATATTGATCTTGGGACATGATAATCACTTCAAAATTAACTAAAATTAATAGCTTTTTGATGAATATTTGATAAGTATTATTGTAATTACTATAAGTTCGATACAACAAATATTCTTTTTTTTACGGAATCAGTTCTTTTTCATTAAAAATCTTATATCTCTTGGAGAGGATTTAGAAAACGATCCGGCTGAATGATAATCACGAAAAAGCAATATATAGCCTCTACTTTACAGCGAATTTTCCTTTGGTTCGTTTTCTTTTTATTAATTTTGATCTAGCTAACTCAATTAATCATACACGAACATGTTGGCACATAAATTATGAAAACATTTATTACGATATTATTTTTAGGAATTTACTCAATTTCTTTCGGTCAAGAAATTGAATTGAAAGATTTGAATGTGGAAATTATAAAAATAAATGATGTTTCTTCTGCCTTTGGGTCAAATTCATTTAATACAGAGCCTGCCAAGCAAGCAAAAAAAGGAATGACTTTTATAATGGTAAAATTGAAACTTAAAAATGAGGGTGAAGAAAGTTTAAAAGTGAATTTTAATGCGTTCAAAATGACAGATGATGAAAATAATAAATATGAATTCTCATTCATGTATGGAATTGGGCTTCCAAGTAAAAAAATCTTAAAATTGAAATCAGGAAAAAAAGTAAGACGAACTATTTATTTTGAATTTCCACAAGGAAAAGAGTTGAATGAGTTGATTATCGGAAAAGTGAAGTATAGTCTGAAATAATATGATTAGATAACAAGAATCCATTTTACACACGCACCACAAAATGTTCTTTTTCTTGTTCTTTTCGAAAGAATACAAATCCCCAAAAAAAAGTGTCAATTGTTACCGTAACTTCTGGATGATTTTTGATAATCTCCCAAGCTTCTGACATTTCTTTACTCCAATGAATATCATCAAAAATAAAAACCGAATTGTTGTGTGCCGTTTTTAGTAATTGCTCAAAATAATGCAACGTTGCTTCTTTTTGATGATTTCCATCAAAATAAACCAAATCATACTTTTGATCGGCTATTTTCGGAATTGATATTGAAAACTCGCCCACATACATTTTTACATTTGAGAGTTTATATTTTTCGAATTGTTTCTGTGCGATTGCTGCTGTTTCAGGACAACCTTCTAACGTAAAAACTTCGTTCGCTTCCGTCATGGAAATAGTTGCCAATCCTAACGAAGTTCCTAATTCTAGACTATTCTTAATATTGAAATAGGAGATGAGTCGCGCTAACAATTTTGCACGTTTTAATGTAATTCCTGCATTTTTTGCAATAGCAGAAATTTTCCGTTTATTGGATGAAAAAACTCTGCTTCCTGCGCCAAAATCTTTAATTTCTATTTCTGTGTGATTGTTTAAAAGTTCGTTGCGATACCTTTCAATAGTTTGATAAATTTCTTTCGATTCCGTATCGTAGAAACATTTCGTCACCAAATCATACACAAAAGGCGAATGCACGCCATGTTCGTTGGTCGATTTTATCAAAAACTTAAAATATGCAAAGATTTGATACCACATAAGTTTATATCATTACTAAAATTACGCTTCCATTATTGCAGCTAATTCAAACCAACGTTCGGTTTTTTCTTCCGAATCCTTGATTATTTTCTGCAACTTCATTGACTTCTCTTGAATTTGTTCTTGCGACAACTCGCCTGAAACAAATTCAGCTTCTATTTTCTCCTTTTTTTCTTCCAAACGCTGAATGTCTTTTTCCAAACGTTTGTATTCTTTTTGTTCGTTATGCGTCAATTTTTGCGTGGTATCATCTTGTCGCCACGATTGTTTTTCTTTCTTTTCCGTAGCTTTCGTTTCAGGCTCCGAACTGTCTTCGTAAGTTCTGAAATCTGAGTAATTTCCGGGGAAATCTTCAATGACGCCATCTCCTCTAAAAATAAATAAGTGATCTACAATTTTATCCATAAAATATCTATCGTGCGAAACCACTAATAAACAACCGGGGAAATCGAGCAGGAAACTTTCCAACACATTGAGCGTCACAATATCTAAATCGTTGGTTGGCTCATCAAGAATTAAAAAGTTAGGATTTTGGATCAAAACGGTACATAAATACAAACGTTTTAATTCGCCACCAGATAGTTTTTCAACAAAGTCATATTGACGTTTTCTGTCGAACAAGAAACGTTCTAATAATTGCGCTGCCGAAATTAATTTTCCTTTTTTCAAAGGAATGTATTCGCCATATTCTTTGATAATATCAATTACTTTTTGACCTGGTTTCGGATTGATTCCACTTTGTGTGTAATACCCAAATTTGATCGTTTCGCCCACAATTACTTTTCCAGCATCAGGCTTTAAACGACCTGTAATCATATTTAGAAATGTAGATTTTCCAGTTCCGTTTTTTCCAATGATACCAATACGTTCACCTTTTTTAAAGACATATTCAAACTTGTCTAATAAGACTTTATCTTGAAATGATTTAGAAATATTATGCAACTCCAGAATTTTACTTCCAACACGTTCCATATTGATTTCCAATTGCACTTCGTGTTCGTTACGACGTTTGTGTGCTTTTTCTTTGATATCGTAAAAATCGTCAATTCTAGATTTCGATTTTGTAGTTCGTGCTTTTGGCTGACGACGCATCCAATCGAGTTCTTTTTTGTATAAATTCTTCGCTTTTTCTACCGAAGATTGTTCCGCCTGAACGCGCGCTTCTTTTTTATCTAAATAATACGAATAACTTCCTCTGTAATTATATAATTGACCATTTTCGAGTTCCACGATTTCATTACAAACACGTTCCAAAAAGTAGCGATCGTGCGTAACCATGAAAAGCGTAATGTTTTCTTTTTTGAAATATTCTTCTAGCCATTCAATCATCTCTAAATCCAGATGATTTGTGGGTTCGTCCAAAATTAATAAATCGGGTCTGTTGATGAGAACTGTTGCCAAACCAAGGCGTTTTTTCTGTCCACCAGACAAATTGCCTACTTTTTGATGTAAATCTTCTAGCTTTAGCTTAAATAAAATTTGCGTGTATTGCGTTTCAAAATCCCAAGCATTGTGCGCGTCCATCTTTTCAAACGCTTTTTGGTATGCTTCTGCATCATCAGGTTTTAATAATGCCGTTTCATAATTGGAAATAATTTCCAGCAATGGATTGTCTGAAGCGAAAATAGTTTCCTCCACAGTTAAATTCTCATCCAAATTTTCTTTTTGCGATAAGAATGCCATGTGAATGCCTTTTCGCATTACAATTTGTCCGCTATCGGCTTCTGCAATTCCGGTAATAATGTTTAATAAAGAAGTTTTTCCAGTACCGTTTTTGGCAATAAAAGCGACCTTTTGATCTTTATTGATTCCAAAGGATATGTCATTGAATAAAACGCGTTCTCCAAAAGATTTTGATATATTTTCGACTGATAAGTAATTCACTTGTTAGATATTTTCTGCAAATTAAAAATAAAAAGATCAGATATGTTGCATAGAATTTTATTATTACTGCGTAAAACTTATATTTGCTAATTAAACTAATAGAATTCATTAATGAAATTGAAAGCCTCAATAGCTGGTTTAGTTACATTTTTTTTACTTACTTCTTGTGTTTCCAATAAAGATTTGACTTATTTTGGAGATAAAGGCAGCGATGACGAGTTGATTGCTCAGAGTATTAAATTGAATGAAAAACCTTATAGAGTTCAAGTTAGTGATTTGTTATCTATTAGTATAAAATCTTCTGATCAAAAGTTAGTTGCAATGTTTCAGCCAGTTGCAAACGATAATGCTACGAACGCTTCACAATCTGAACAAAGTTTATATTACAGTGGATTTACCGTAAGCAATCATGGAAATATTGAAATTCCAATTCTTGGAAAAATGAATGTGCTTGCTTTTACGTTGAAAGAAATAGAAGAATCTATCAAGAAAAAATTACTAGAAGACTATTTTAAAATAGAAGCAGACCTTTTTGTGGTGGTAAAATTAGCAGGATTGCGATTTACCGTTACTGGAGAAGTTGGTAGAACTGGTATTGTCGTTTTATATCAAGATCGAGTGAATATTATAGAAGCGTTGGCAAGCTCAGGAGATATTACAACCGTAGGAAACAGAAGAGATGTATTAGTCATTCGTCAATATCCGCAAGGACAAAAAATACATCATATTGATTTGACAAGTGTTGATGCATTTAACTCTCCATATTATTACATAAAACCTAATGATATGATTTATGTAAAGCCATTAAGCCAAAAATCATTAGGAACAGGAACAACGCTGATACAATCTATAACCACCATTGTTACGGTATTGTCATTAGTAACAAGTGTAATAGTACTTTCTAGAAATTTATAGTGATATGGAAGAAGAATTTGAAGAATTAAAATCACAAAATTCTTTCGATATCAAGGCACTTGCTTTTCGAGCGCTAAATTATTGGTATTTATTTGTGATTACATTAGGAATAGCTTTCGTTGCTACGTATTTTTATAACAAGCAATTGGAACGAATTTACAGTGTAAATAGTTTAATTTCTATAAAGGAAGAACAAAATCCTTTCTTCTCGTCTAGCATGAACTTAACGTTCAATTGGGGCGGCGCAAGTGATAAAGTAGAAACCATCAAAACAATTTTAAAGTCTAGAGTGCATAACGAAAATGTTGTGCGTGTGTTGGAATCGTATATTCATTACAAAAAGCAAGGAGAATATCGTTTAGAAGACATTCATACAAATGCTCCATTTATTGTCAGTTTGGATGAAAACCATCCGCAAATCCTCAATACACCTATAAAAATTATATTTACGAGCGATCAAAACTATACGACAAGTATCAATTTTGCGGATGCAGAAAGTTTTTACGCTTTAAATTATAAATTGAATAAAACTGCTGGCGTTTCTCCAAAAGAAGAAGTATTCTCTGGCGATTTTTCTATAAATGAAGAAGCAGCTACGGATTACTACAAATTTGCGTTAACGCCACGAAGAGACACAGAAATTGAAGTTGGAAAAGAATATTACGTTGTATTTACAAGCTTAAACTCTGAAATTTCTAAATACAGATCCATTGGAGTCAACCTAAAAGTTCAAGGAGCTTCTATGTTGGTATTGAGTTTATCTGGTCCGAATAGAGCAATTTTAGCGGATTATTTAAATGTTACTACAGAAATTTTAAAAGAAAAACAACTTGAAGAAAAGAATCAATTTGCAACAAATACGCTCGAGTTTATTGATAAAATGATTACAGGCGTAGAAGATTCTTTAAAGAAAGACGAATTAAAACTAAAAAAATACAAACAAGATAACAAAGTATTCAATCCATCCTTGAAAGGAGAAGAAGTTTTTGCAAAGTTGAATCGATTTAGTGTTGAAAAAAATAATTACACACTAAAACTTCAATACTACAAACTACTAGAAGATTATCTAATTAATAGTACAGATTTCATATCGTTGCCTGCGCCGGCATCTTCTGGAATTGAAGATGAAAATATTGTGACCAATGTTTCTAAAATCGTAGCATTATCAATCAGACGTGCAAAATTAGGGGAAACCGTTAAGAATAATATCTTCTTCAAAGAAATAGACCAAGATATTGATGCCACAAAACGTGTCTTGCTCGAGAGTGTAAAAACAGCACGTTCCTCTACAAATATTGATATTTCCAATGTAAATAGTAGAACGGCAAGAGCAAATGCCGAATTTAGAAAGCTACCAGAAGAAGAACAACAATTGTTCAATATTGAACGTAGTTATAAATTGAGTGAAGCTTCATATACATTATTATTAGAAAAGAAAAACGAAGCAGGAATTGTAAAAGCAGCCAATGTTTCGGATGTAAAAATTATTGATAGTGCGAAGGATTTAGGGCAAAAATCAATTCTACCAAACACAAAGAAAAACTATTCCATTGCGCTATTTCTTGGATTATTAATTCCGCTGGCATTTGTATTCCTAGTCACTATTTTAGACAACAATATCAGTACGCCAGATGATATAAAAAACTTATCTAGCATTCCAATATTAGGAATTGTGAGTCGCAGTCGCGCGAATATAAACTTAGCAGTATTCGAAAATCCTAAATCCTCGGTAGCAGAAGCATTTCGTGGAATTCGATCAAGCTTACAATTCATCTATAAAAATTTAGATAAAAGCAAAACAAAAACAGTAATGATTACTTCTTCCGTTAGTGGAGAAGGAAAAACATTTTGCTCTATCAATGTAGCGTCAGTGTTATCATTAACAGGAAAAAAGACCGTGTTAGTTGGATTGGATTTACGAAAACCAAAAATATTTGGCGATTTTGAAATTACCAACGAGTTTGGTACTGTAAATTATTTGATCGGACAAAAAACATTAGATGAAGTAATTCAATCTACAAAATTTGAAAATTTAGACGTTATTACGTCTGGACCAATTCCGCCAAATCCTTCTGAATTATTAATCAGTGAGCAATTAGATGAATTTATTGCGGAACTGAAATTACGCTATGATTACGTCATTTTAGATACGCCGCCAGTAGGTTTGGTTTCGGATGCATTGGACCTTTTAAATCACGCTGATGCAACGATATATATTATTCGACAAGACTATACAAAAAAGGCAATGTTGAATATTATCAATGACAAATACAGAAAAGGAGAAGTCAAAAACATAAGTTTTGTACTCAATGATTACCGTCAAAAAGTGAAATATGGTTACGGCTACGGCTACGGTTATGGTTACGGTTACGGTTATGGAAGCTATGGAAACGGCTATCATGAAGACGAACGAAAAACAGTGTTGTCAAGACTAAAAAGTCTTTTCAGAAGAAAAATAAAAAACTAGAAATCCCCAAACAATGAAATGCTATCAAACGTATTTCAGCACAAAGCGATTATGACGATATTAGGAATATCCGCATTTTACCACGATTCTGCCGCTGCAATTGTCCAAGATGGCAAAGTAATAGCTGCCGCGCAAGAAGAACGTTTTACACGTAAAAAACACGATCCAGCATTTCCTACGAATGCTGTTGAGTATTGTTTGGCTTACGCCGGAAAAACCATAGATCAATTAGATGCAGTTGTCTTTTATGACAAACCATTGCTAAAATTTGAACGTTTACTAGAAACCTATTATGGTTTTTCGCCGAAAGGTGTTGCATCATTCATTACCGCAATTCCAGTATGGTTGAAGGAGAAAATGTTCCTAAAAAAATTGATCAGAGACGAATTAAAAGAAATTCAATCGTTTGACAAGAAAAAGCTAAAATTACTCTTTCCAGAACATCACTTATCACATGCGGCAAGTGCGTTTTATCCGTCGCCATATAAAAAAGCAGCAATCTTAACTTTAGATGGCGTTGGCGAATGGGCAACGGCTTCCATAAGTCTTGGAGAAGGAAAAAATATCAAAATGCTCAAAGAATTGCAATTTCCACATTCAGTCGGATTATTGTATTCTGCATTTACCTATTTCTTAGGATTCAAAGTAAACTCAGGCGAATACAAACTCATGGGATTGGCGCCTTACGGAAATCCCGATTCTGAACGTGTACATAAATTCAAAGAAATTATAAAAACCACGTTAATCAAAATCAATGATGATGGTTCTATTTGGTTAGATCAAAAATACTTTAACTATGCTGTTGGTTTGCGAATGGTATATGATGACAAATGGGAAGAATTATTCGGTTTCTCGCGAAGAACTTCGGAGTCAGAATTTGAACAACAACATTCGGATCTTGGTTTAGCAATTCAGGAAGTAACCGAAGAAATTATCATCAAACTAGCAAAACACGCCAAAGAAATTACTGGCGCTGAGTATTTGTGTATGGCTGGCGGCGTTGCGTTAAATTGTGTTGCGAATGGAAAATTACAGGATGAAAACATCTTCAAAGAAATATTCATTCAACCAGCAGCAGGAGACGCAGGTGGCGCGTTGGGAGCAGCATTAGTAGCATATCACCTATACTTTGAACAAGAACGCGAAATTGTTCCAAATGACGCAATGAATGGTTCGTATTTAGGCCCTGAATTTTCAGATTTAGATGTAGACAATACGAATAGAAAATACAATGCAAAAGCAACACACTTTTCAGATTTTAACGAATTAACAAAAGAAGTTGCGAAATACATTTCAGAAGGAAACGCAATCGGTTGGATGCAAGGACGCATGGAATTTGGTCCTCGCGCATTAGGCAGAAGAAGTATTTTGGGTGATGCACGAAATCCTGAAATGCAGAAAAAACTCAACCTAAAAATAAAATACAGAGAATCATTTCGACCATTTGCGCCATCAGTTTTAGCAGAAGATGTGAATGAACTTTTTGATTACGATGGCATTTCTCCTTACATGTTGTTGGTACATAAAATTCATCCAAAAATAAAGCAAGAAGTTCCTATAAACTATCACGAGTTGCCAATTCGTGAAAAACTATATGTGGAACGTTCTACATTGCCAGCAATAACGCATATTGATTTCTCTGCAAGAATTCAGACAGTTCATAAAGAAACGAATGCTGAATATTGGAATTTAATCAATGAGTTCAAAAAAATTACAGGTGTTGGCGTTGTGGTTAATACAAGTTTCAACGTACGTGGAGAACCAATAGTTTGTTCGCCAGACGATGCGTATCGCTGTTTCATGCGTACAGAAATGGACTATTTGGTCATTGGAAATTATGTGTATAAAAAAGAAAATCAACCAACTTGGCAAGATGCTGACGACTGGAAAGAAGAATTTTTATTAGATTAATACTGTGTGGAAAACAATCAAATATAATCTTATCATTCTGTTAGTGCTTTTAGTGCTGATAGAAGTAGTTTTGCAGTTTTTTCCCGTGTCAGATCCGTATGAGAATGCGAAAAAAAACATGTTTTATCCAACGATTGGAAATATGTATATCGAATCGCAATTTGATCCAAACATGAAATTGCAACTTGCTACAGAAGAAGGTTTATTAGGATTTGAAAACTACAAAGAAACGACTGACTTTACAATAAATAATTATGGTTTTCGTGGCGATGAACTCATCATGCCGAAACCGAATAATGAATACAGAATCTTTGCGATTGGCGGAAGTTCAACGGAAAGTTTATATATAGATGACAAAGATGTTTGGACGCAGGTTTTACAAGAAAATTTAAACCAAAATAATGATTCAACAACTGTTAGAGTCTACAATGCTGGAAAATCAGGAGATAACATTCAAGATCATTTGGCAATGTTGTCACACAGAATCATTCACTTGCAACCTGATGAAGTGATTGTTTTTTGTGGAATAAATGAAGTTACACGTTTAATGTTGGACAAAAATCCACTCAAATTCAATGTGACTAAAAAAGAGGAAAAAGAAGTCAGTTTCGGAAATATGTTAGGCGTTTTTATGTATGAATTTCAAATTCCACGACGTTTATACTATGCGTTCAAAAGTGAAGAAGATGCACTACAAACGATAGAAATTGCATCAAACTATCAAAAAAAAGTAACCAAAACACAAGCGCGATCTGTTAAAAATCAGTTGCCTGAAACCGATTATGGCAATTATGTCAACAAATTAAAATCGTTGATTGGTATTTGTCAGGCGAATGATATAAAGCTTATATTTGCGACGCAAGTAGTGACTTGGGATACGGAAGAAGAAGCGCTAAAAAATTGGCATTGGATGACGTCTCGCGGCGGAATTCGATACAATGCATTCAAACTGCAACAAAAAGTAGATAGCATCAATGCGATTACAGTGAATGAAGGAAAACGATTTAATATTCCTGTATTTAAAACAGATTCCATCATACCAAAAACAAGTGCGTATTTGTATGATGATTGCCATTTTAATCCTGCGGGAAGCAAAAAAATGGGCGACGAATTAGCAAAATTTATAAAAGACAAAAATAAATAAGAGTATGGAGTTTTTGAAAGACATGTTCAACTTCTTAAAAGAACGAAAAAAATTCTGGTTATTGCCAATGATTATCGTATTACTATTGCTAGGAGTAATCTTGGTTTTAGGCGGCGGATCAGCAATTGCACCATTTATTTACACATTATTCTAGGATGAAAGAAAGTAATACCAAAGTTATATTAGTAATGGTTGTTGGGTTTTTACTCATCGCAACTTATTTACAATGGAAAACTGAACATACAGATGCAGCAAGAATACTATTCTTTATTGCATTAGGAATTGGTGTTGCTTCGTTTTTTCCACCATTAGAACGCTTAATTGTATGGATTTGGGGAAAAATTGCACTAGTTTTAGGATGGATTAATACAAAAATCATTTTATCGCTTGTGTTTTTTATCTTTTTAACGCCTTTTGCATTACTATCAAGAATATTCTCAAAAAACGCATTACAACTCAAACAAGAATCTGATACTACTTTTGTAGAACGCAATCACACCTACACCAAAAAAGATTTAGAAAATATTTGGTAACCTAAAACAACCCAATTTGGACAAACCCCAAAAAAATAATACATGGTTATTTGAAATATCTTCAAAAAGCAATCCTTTAGATTTCAAGTTCAAAGAAATTTGGCAATACCGAGATTTACTAATGCTTTTTGTACGTCGTGATGTCGTAACACTTTACAAACAAACGGTTTTAGGTCCATTATGGTACCTAATTCAGCCGTTAATGACTTCGGTGATCTTTACCTTAGTTTTCAACGGAATTGCTGATATTAGTACAGGAACTGTAAATGCTTTTTTGTTTAACCTTGCGGGAATTACCATTTGGAATTACTTCGCAGAATGTCTAAAAGCGACTTCGGATACGTTTAAAAAGAATGAAAATATTTTTGGGAAAGTCTATTTCCCGAGAGTCATTATGCCTTTATCCATCACGGTTTCTAACTTATTAAAGTTTGGAATTCAAATGTTCATATTTATCGCATTTTACATCTATTTTTCATTATGTGGCGATGCAGGAACAGTTTCCATCTATATTTTATGGACGCCAGCAATTGTACTCATTATGGGAATGCTTGGTTTAGGTTTAGGAATGATTATTTCCTCAATGGTCACAAAATATCGCGATTTAACATTCTTAGTACAATTTGGAATTCAGTTATTCATGTACATTTCTGCGGTGATGTATCCAATTGCAATTGTAAAAGAAAAATTACCAAGCTATGTTTCGTGGCTTGTAGAATACAATCCGTTAGCGCATGTAATTGAATCATTTCGATACATGGTTTTTTCGGGCGCATACATGAAAAATCCAACACATGATTTTTCGTCAATCACCATACTTTCCATGTTAGGTGTTGCTTTCATTGTCTTTCTATTCGGACTCGTTATATTCAATAGAACTGAACGTAATTTTATAGATACGGTATAATGGAGGAAAAAGATATCATATTACAAATTGAAAATCTATCCAAACAATATCGTTTAGGTGTTATTGGAACAGGAACGATTAGTCACGATTTGAATCGTTGGTGGCATAAAATTCGTGGAAAAGAAGATCCATATCTTAAAATCGGCGAAAAAAATGCACGAACAACGGTTGGAGATTCTAACTATGTTTGGGCTTTAAAAGACGTTTCTTTCAATGTTGAAAAAGGCGAAGTACTTGGAATCATTGGAAAAAACGGTGCAGGAAAATCAACGTTACTCAAATTGCTATCAAAAGTAACGATGCCAACGACGGGAATTATACGTTCTAAAGGAAGAATTGCTTCTTTATTGGAAGTTGGAACCGGATTTCATCCAGAATTAACTGGAAAAGAAAACATCTTCCTAAATGGCGCTATTTTAGGAATGACCAAAGCCGAAATAGCATCAAAATTTGATGAAATTGTAGCATTTGCAGGCGTTCAACGGTATGTAAATACACCTGTAAAACGCTATTCTTCAGGAATGAAAGTACGTTTGGCATTTGCTGTAGCTGCACATTTAGAACCTGAAATATTAGTCGTAGATGAAGTATTGGCGGTTGGTGATGCAGAATTTCAGAAAAAAGCCATCGGAAAAATGCAAGACATTGCTAAAGGCGAAGGACGAACGGTTTTATTTGTAAGTCACGACATGACGAATATTCAAAACTTGTGTACAAAATCTATTTTGCTTGAAAACGGCGGAATGGTTATGCATGGCGATACGGAAGACGTAATAAAACACTATTTGCAAGATTCGGAAGAAACCTATGTGAAAAGTTTGAAAGATCATAGAAACCGTAAAAAAGGAACACAAGAATTCATGCAGAAAATTACGATTGGCGACGGAAGTTCCAAAGTAATTTCTGGAAAAGATGTAACAATACGTGTTGATCTTGATTTGAATTCATTAGAAGAATTTTCAATTGGATATTTATTCAAAAATGAAAAAGGGCAAGTTTTAATGGCTTCAAATACAATGCAATACGGTAAAAAGTTGCTTCCCGAGAAAGGAAAAAATAGTATTGACATTATTATCAAAGATTTGCCATTAGCGCCAGCATCGTATTCGGTATCATTATTTTTAGGAAACGGAAAATTTGACATCGATATCATAGAAGATGCGATTACATTTCCTGTATTTTGGGAACACGAACACATATTGCCACCACCAAAAAAATGGGGATCAACTTTCGGAATAACATTATGGGAATATTAGAAAATACAGCGTGCATATTATGTACTAAAACTACGTTGGAAACGGTTCAGCAACTGAAAACCGAAGACATTAGTACGTTGTATAAAAATCGGTTGCATGTTGAAATTTCGGAAGAATTTAAAGATAATGAGACTATTAACTATGTAAAATGTACGTCATGTAATCTTCATTTCTTCACGCCAATTTGCAACGGAAGCGCCAATTTTTATGAGTTGTTGCAAGAGAAACAAGGTTTTTATTATAATGCGAATAGATATGAGTTCTTTTTTGCCAAAAAACATATAAAAGCTACCGATAAAGTACTTGAAATAGGTGCGGGAAGTGGGTATTTTGCAAGTTTATTAAATGCTGAAAATTATGTTGGATTGGAATACAATGACAAAGCAATTGAAGATGCTGCAACACGAAATGTGACGTTGATCAATCAAAGTATTCAAGATTTTTCCAAAACGCACAAAACAGCATTTGACATTGCTTGTAACTTTCAAGTATTGGAACATGTGCCAAATCCGAATGAATTTATAAATGCAAGTTTGGCGACTTTAAAAAAAGGTGGTTTGCTCATTATTGGCGTGCCTTCTGCGAATTCAATTTTAACAAATAATAAAAATCATGTGCTGAATTTTCCGCCGCATCACATTACACGTTGGTATAATGATACATGTCATAATTTTGCGAACATATTTGATGTCGAAATTGTAGCTATTCATAATGAACCTGTCACTGAAAAGTTATATAAAAACCTAGTCTCCAATAAAATAACAGATCGAGTCTTAAATTTATTCAATCCGAAAGAACATATTTTAGTCAATGATAAACGTGCGTTAAAAATAGATGGTTTTGTGCGTAAAATAGTTTCTAAACTTGGGTTGAGTAAGAATATTGCTAAGAAAGATCAAATATTTGGAGAATCAGTTATCTTAGTCTTACGTAAAAAATAATAGAATCAAATGAAAATCCTTTTTGTTGCAATGCAATACATACATTCCGCAAGATGGATCAATCAATTAAAAGATTCAGGTCACGAAATATACTTGTTCGATTGTCTCGACAGTCCAATTCATCAAGATTTACAATGGACAAATTACACGACAAACTGGAGCAAGCGTAAAATAAAACCATTAATAGGAGAAACATTTCTAAAAAAACATTTTCCTTCGCTCAGCGAAAAAATACAGCCATTTCTTAAAGTAACGGCTTCCAAAAAATTACAAGAGCTTATTCAAGAAATTCAACCTGATGTTGTGCATTCGATGGAATTACAATCGGAAAGTTATCCGTTGATTCAAGTTCGAAAAAAGATCACTTTCAATTGGATTTGTTCCACTTGGGGAAGCGGAATTTATCATTTTTACCAAGAATCATTTCATAAAAAAAGAATTGACAAACTGTTAAGTCAAATCGATTTTCTTTTTACAGATAATTTACGTGATATTTCATTGGCTAAAAAATACGGTTTCCAAGGAAAAGCGTTGGGAAGTTTTCCTGGCGGCGGCGGATTTTTGATTGATGAAAGTATTATTAAACCAGTAGAAACTAGAAAATTAATTCTCGTAAAAGGCTATCATCATTGGGCAGGACGCGCATTACATGCATTAAAAGCGTTAGAAAATAATTTGGAATTGATCAAAAATTATCAAATTCATGTGTATGCAGCGCATCCAATTGTCATTGCTGAAATTGAACGTCTACAAAGCGAATTCAGTCTAAATATAACGTATACAGCGCGTGGAATTGAAGAATCGCATGATTCGTTGTTGTCTAAATTTGGTCAAGCCAAAATTGCCATAGGAATCAGTGTTACGGACGGAATTCCAAATACATTATTGGAAGCAATGTTGTACGGTGCATTTCCGATTCAGACAAATCCTGGAAAAGTTTCAGAAGAATACATCACACACCAAAAAAATGGTTGGTTAATTGAAGATGCTGAAAATATTCAAGAAATTACGGAAGCCATTAAACAAGGATTAACGAATGAAACCTTGCTTTCAGAAGCTTTTGAGCTCAATAAAAAATACCGTGAAACTTTAGCTTATAATCAGATACAGCAAAAAGTATTGCAAGCATACAAAACGATTGAACAAAACCTTAAATACGTATAGCTACAACGTATAATTTACTAACTTTAACGCCATGATGCAAGTACTACATCTTTTAAGAATAAAGCATTGGATTAAGAATATATTGATCTTTTTTACGGCATTCTTTGGAGGCGAACTTTTAGAAATATCAAACCTCAAAACATTGGCGTTTGTCTTTATATACTTCTCATTTACAGCGAGTTTAGTCTATGTTGTAAATGATTTGAAAGATGTAGAAAAGGATAAATTACATCCAGAAAAGAAAAATCGCCCGTTGGCAAGTGGCGCCATTTCCAAAACACACGCATACATACTAATCGCACTAATTACTGCTGCTTTAGGAATTGCTTCATTCTATGTTCCGTTATATGTATTTTACGTAACGCTGATCTATTTCATTCTAAATATTTTATATACACTTTGGCTGAAACATATTGCTATCATTGAGCTATTCATTATTTCATTAGGTTTTGTATTCAGAATTATCATTGGCGGATTTGCCGTTTCAGTAGTTCCTTCAAAATGGATTATTATGTTGACATTTTTCATGGCTTTATATGTAATTATTGCAAAGCGAAGAGGCGAATTATTACATACAACGAACAATCAAACACGAAAAGTACTGGCTTCGTATAGCGAACAATATCTAAGTAGCGCCATGATTTTAGTACTTGGCGTAAGCATTGTAACGTATATTATGTATACAATTGATGAACAGATAATTACACGTTTCAACACAGATAAAATTTACATCACCACAATATTTGTAGTATTGGCAATGTTGCGCCATTTACAACAAACATTTGTACATAATAACACGGAATCTCCGGTAAAATATATTCTCAAAGACAAATTAATTTTGATTATAATTTTGATGTGGTTGAGTTCCTTTTATTTCTTAATCTATTTCTAATGGGATCGAATAAATATTTGACATATTTGAGTGACAAAGCAAAGGATGAATCTTTTGTAGATCGATTGAAAATTAAATTTCGACCGTTAATTTTTCCAATGGAATCGTTATTAAGTCATTTAGAAGAAACAGACTCTTTCTTTGATATTGGTTGCGGTTCGGGACAATTTGCGCTATTAGTGCATCATTTTAAAAATGTACAAAAAATTAGCGGTATTGAAATTAAAGAGGAATTAGTCAAAAATGCCAACGCGTTATTCTCAAAACATGCTCCAAAAGCAGATGCGAAATTTGTGAAGTATGACGGAATTCATTTTCCAGAAACGATCAAAAATTATAACAAAGTCTTTCTAAATGATGTGTTGCATCATGTGCCACAAAAAGTACAGACAGATTTTCTTAAGAAAATATATGAAAGCATTTCCGACGATACCGTTTTTGTGTTAAAAGACATTGATGCGGCAAGTCCGTTGGTATATTTCAACAAAATTCATGATTTGGTATTTTCTCGTGAAATAGGACGCGAACTTACATGCAAAGCGGCAAAAGAAACGTTGGAAACTATTGGTTTTAAAATACTTGCAGTTGAGAAAAAAACGATTGCTGTATATCCGCATTACACTATTATTTGTAAAAAATAACAATGAATTTAACCCAATTCATAACAAATTTCGCACGATTGAATTTCCTTTTTATAGGAAACATCTTTCTGTTGCTTACAATTCTATTTTTATTTGGGGTTTCGTTAAATTTTTATGCAAGTATTTTCATTTTAGTAGCGGCTTGGTTCAATGCCAATAGAGATATTGGGTGGAATAAAAAAATGATACTACTCAATGTATTATTTCTACTTTTTGGAGCTTTTCTTTTTGGAACTGCAACTTTATATTTAGATTTAACGTATGACGGACAATCGTATCATCAGGAAATGTCGATTCAAATGGCAAATGGTTGGAATCCTGTATATGAAAGTTTTCCGAAAGAAAATCCATTATATATTTGGGTTCAGCATTACCCAAAAGCATTCGAAAGTATTGGTGCAGTTTTTTACAGCGTTTTTCATAAAATTACATATATCAAAGCAATTAATACGTTGTTTCTGATCTTAAGTTTTCTCTATCCATTTATTTATTTTCGGAAAACTGCATCACTTCAAAAATCAATCCTAATTTCGGCAATTATTGCATTAAATCCTGTAGTTTTAATACAACTCATGACCAACTTAATTGATGGATTTTTATACACTACAACAATTATTACATTTTTCGCATATCTATTAAGTAAAGAAAAAAAGTCATATCGTTGGGAAGTCATTATTGGTTTGGTATTACTGATAAATATCAAATTTACAGGAGTTATTTTTGCAGGCATATTATATGGTATTTTCTTAGTTGATGGATTTTTTATTCGGAAAGAAAAACTACAAACTCACATCAAAGAAACGTTCTTAATTGCAATTGTCGCAATTCCGTTTTTAATAGCGCCGTATTTTCTAAACTTCTATCAAAACGGACATCCATTATACCCTGTAATGGGAGAAAACAAAATAGATTTCATACAAGATTACGAACCAGAAATGCTAAAAGATAAAAAACGTGTATCTCAGTTTGTGTTAACTAATTTGGCTTCTATTGGAAACAAAGGCGATTCGCATGTGAAAATTCCATTTACATTCACGCAAAATGAATTACAAAAAAATAGAAATGGCGCACCAAGAACTGGAAGTTTTGGCGTTTGGTGGAGCGGAATATTGATTTTATCATTGCTATATTATGGTTTTTGTGTCGTCAAAATCGGGAGAAACTTCAAGTTGTCAAAATATGAAAGATTGATCGGTTTAATTATTCTTCTAATATTGCTCAACAAAGCAGGTTGGTGGCTGCGATATACGCCGTATTTTTGGCTTACACCAGTATTATTGTATTTTTCGCTAAAGCGATATGGAGCGCATGCAAAATTTTTAAAAGTACTTTTCGGTTTGATTGTGATGAATGCGTTATTCACACTATTAATCAGTGTAGGCTTAAAATATAAAGATGGAAACGAACTGAAAAACACGCTGCAGCAATTAGCACAAAAACAAAAACCAATCAAAGTGGATTTTGATAACTATCTCGGAAACAAAGTATTATTCAAAGAATATGGAATTGAATTTGTAGAAGCAAATGCTGAAAACTTTATAAAACCACTTAAAATAAATAATATTGTCATCATTGAAAATAACGAACTAAACCTGAATGAGTAAAAAATTGTATCTATTTGATTTTGATGGAACGTTGACGCACAAAGATTCGTTCAAAGACTTCTTTTTGAAAATGTATGGTTTTCGAAAAGTATCTTGGCTTTTGCTATTAAACATAGGTTCAATTATAAAAATAATTATTGCAGAAAGTGACAAAGGAAAAGTAAAAGAAACGTTGATTTCAATATTATTAAGAGGAAAAACGGAAACGGAAATTATAGCTTTAGGAGAAGAATATACCAAACAATATTTATACAGAACTATACGCCCAAAAGCGTTGCCATATTTATACGAACTAAGAAAAGAAGGCGCAGAAATGTACTTAGTATCTGCTTCGGTAGATTTTTGGTTGCAACCATTCGCTGATGAATTACAGATGAAACTCATCGCAACAAAACTGAAATATCATCACGGAAAATTTGCAGGACAATTTTTAGGCGAAAATTGCAAAGGTCCTGAAAAAGTACGACGTATATTACAAGAAACAGACCTTTCAACATATGATGAAATTATCGCTTTTGGAAATAGTGATGGCGATAAAGAAATGTTAGCAATTGCCACAGAAACACATTACAAACCATTCAGAAAAAAGTGATGAACGTACTTTTCCTTGTAAATAATACTAAAATATCTCCGAACGCTAACGGCGGCGCATCTGTGTATTTCAGTCATTTACAATTACTTACAAAGTTAAATTACAATGTTCACATATTGATGGTAGATTTTAGCGATACACCAATTGCGGAAATTTCATCAAATGTGAATCCTGAATACATTCAAGAAATTGAAGGATTTTATAGTGAAATCAATCATTTTCAAGTAGCACAAATTCATCCGAAAGGAATTATAAATCGCATTAAAACGGCGATTTCGACACCTGAAAAATTTGAATATTTCTTTGTCAATTCTCAAAGTAAAAAAACACTAAAACAATATATTTCAATACATAACATAGATTTAGTTTGGGCAGAATGGCGTTGGACAGCAATTTTAGCATACTATTCAAACTTAAAAGTTCCAATAGTGTACGCACACCACGATTGGGAATTCAAGTTGCGAAAATTAAAAAGTAGTTTGTCATTTCTTGAAAAATTCCACTTAAAACAAAAGAAAAGAGTAGAGTTGGAATTGGTAAAAAATGTGTCTGCATGCGTTTCGGCTTCGTTTACGGAAATGCAAGAAATCAAAGCATACGGAAACCCGAAAGCGTTATATATTCCATTAACCTATGAAGAAGTAGAAATTACTAAAAACGATATGAAAACGCCGACAATCGTACATTTAGGCGGAATGGGAACAACGGCAAACAGACTTGGATTGGAACGATTTTTAGAAGTTTGTTGGAACGATTTAAAACAGCAAATCCCAAATGTCACGTTAAAAGTGATAGGAAATCTAAAATACGCTTCTAATTCGCTAAAAAATCGCTTGAAAGATCCGCAAATAAAATGTGTAGGTTTTGTGGAAGATTTAAAAGGTGAATTAAAAGCGTACGATATTCACATCATTCCGTGGGAATACAACACAGGAACGCGCACGCGAATTCCTTTAGTGTTCAATTATGCGCAAGTTTTGGTATGCACAAAAGCGGCGGCAAGTTGTTATCCAGAAGTCATTCACGACGAAAACAGTATTTTAAGTGACAATTTACAACACATGACCACACAATTAGTAGATTTGTATAAAAACCAAGAAAAGCGGATATTTATAGGCGATAATGCTCGAAAAACGTTTCAAAACTATTTTACAGTTGAAAAGCAAGTGGAGAAATTGGAGGAGTTTCTTGAAATTATAAATGTTGTATTATAAATTTTAAATGTAAAAGTGATCGTTAATCGAAACGTCATTTCGAGTAATTTTTTGCACATTGAGCGGAGTCGAAATGAAAAAAAATAGTATTGAGAAAAGCTTTAAAGTTAGCGTTTCGTAGCAGTTCTCGATACAAATTTGCTATTCAAATTCACTCGAACTGACAATTAGAGTCAAATAAACTAACAAACAAAAAACAAATACACGAATAACAATCACATAAACAACACATCGAGCAAAGCCGAGATAAACAATAATCTAAAACCCAAAACCTAAAACCCAAATAATGAAAAAAACCTACATCATCGCAGAAATCGGGCAAGCACATGACGGAAGTCTCGGAATGGCGCATGCGTACATTGATGCTGTGGCAAAAACGGGCGCAAATGCGATCAAATTTCAAACGCATATCGCTGCTGCGGAAAGTAGTATTCATGAACCGTTTAGAGTTAAATTTTCTAAGCAAGATGCCACACGCTACGAATATTGGCAGCGTATGGAATTTTCGTTGGAACAATGGATAACGTTGAAAACACATTGTGATGAAGTTGGTTTGGACTTTATTTCGTCACCATTTAGCAATGCGGCTGTCGATTTATTGGAAGAAATTGGTGTAAAATTATACAAAGTTGGTTCGGGAGAAGTCAATAACTTTCTATTATTGGAAAAAATTGCAAATACGGGAAAACCAATTATCATTTCTTCTGGAATGAGTTCATTTGAAGAATTGGATGAAACTGTGGCTTTTCTCAAAGAAAAAAAATGTGAATTTTCTATACTACAATGCACAACTTCGTATCCGACAGCGCCAAAACAGTTTGGATTAAACGTGATTCAAGAACTAAAAGAACGGTATCAAGTTTCTGTTGGATTCTCGGATCATTCCTCTGGAATCGAAGCAGGAATTGCGGCTGTGACGCTTGGCGCAGAAATCTTAGAATTTCATGTCGTATTTGATAAAGAAATGTTTGGTCCAGATGCAAAATCATCATTGACGTTTCCAGAAACTGCACAATTGGTTAAAGCTGTCAGAAACATTGACGAAGCGTTGAATCATCCAATAGATAAAAAAGACAATTCGCAATTTTCGGAACTCAAACAAATATTTGAAAAATCGTTAGCAATCAATAAAAATTTATCAAAAGGACATATCTTAACATTCAATGATTTAGAAGCGAAAAAGCCAAAGAATTACGGCATCTTAGCGTCAAAATTTCAAGAAGTTATCGGAAAGAAGCTTATTAAAGAAATGAAACAGTGGGATTTTTTGAATGAAAGTGATGTTTCTTAGTTATGAGTTATGAGTTTTCGGTTATCTGTTATGAGTGAAGTGAAATATGGAAAAGTAAACTAGGAAAATGAAATCGTATAAAGATTTAGATGTATATAATACCGCTTTTAATTTGGCAATAAAAGTGCATAAAATGTCTTTAGAATTGCCAAAATATGAATTATACGAACAAGGAAGTCAAATACGGCGTTCTTCAAAAAGCATAAAAGATAATATTGTTGAAGGTTATGGAAGAAGAAAATACAAAGCAGATTTCATCAAATTTCTAGTATATGCACATGCGTCTCTGTTGGAATGTCTCTCTCAATTACAAATGATAGATGAATTATATGAAATTAAAGAAGTCAAATTATTAATATAAGAATATGATAAACTAGGAGGAAAGCTATATAATTTTATCAAATATGTAGAAAAAGATTGGAAAACAAGTTAAAACAGATAACTCACAACCGACAACCGACAACCGACAACCGACAACTGATAACAGAAAACTGACAACCGAAAATGAACAAACGAAAAATATGTGCTGTAATTACCGCACGACCATCATACAGTAGAATCAAAACGGCACTAAAAGCCATTCAAGAACATCCTGAACTCGAACTGCAATTAGTTGTGGCAGGTTCCGCATTATTAGGTCGTTACGGAAATGCAGTCAATGTTATTGAAAAAGACGGTTTTAAGATTGATGAAAAAGTATTCATGGTTTTAGAAGGCGAAAATCCAATGGCAATGGCAAAAACGACAGGTTTAGGTGTTATGGAACTTTCAAACGTATTCTATAACCTAAAACCTGATGCTGTGATCACAATTGCAGATCGTTTCGAAACCATTGCAACGAGTATTGCGGCGGCATATCAAAACATTCCGTTAGTACACATTCAAGGTGGAGAAGTAACAGGAAACATTGATGAAAAAGTACGTCATGCAAATACGAAATTAGCTGATTTACACTTAGTTGCTTCGGAAGATGCAAAAGACAGAGTTGTGAAATTGGGTGAAAATCCTGAATATGTTATCAACACAGGTTGTCCGTCAATTGACATTGCAAAAGAAGTTTTAGCAAATACGAATCATAACTTCAATCCGATTGAAAAATATGGCGGTGTTGGAGCTGATTTAGACATTTCTAACGGATATTTAGTCGTCATGCAACATCCTGAAACAAATCGGTACAAATCGGCGCGAGAAGACGTATTATGTACGCTAAAAGCGATTCATGAGCTAAACATTCCAACGTTTTGGTTTTGGCCAAACGTAGATGCAGGTTCGGATGGAACTTCGAGCGGAATTCGTCATTTTAGAGAAGTAAACGATCCAGAAAACATTCGTTTTTTCAAAAACATGGAACCGAGTGACTTTTTACACTTACTCAAAAATAGCGACTGTCTCATAGGAAACTCAAGTGTTGGAATTCGTGAATGTTCATTTATTGGTGTACCAACGGTGAACATAGGAAATCGTCAAAACAGGCGTGAACGTGGGAAAAACGTGGTTGATGTCGATTACGATACAGAATTAATCAAAAAAGCAATTCATGAACGAATTGCCCAAAAAGGAAGACTTTCAGAGGAAATTTATGGCGATGGAAACTCCGGAAAACGCATTGCGGAAGCATTGGCAAACACAAAATTAATTGCGTACAAAACAATCATGTACTAATGAAAATTTTAGCAATTATACCGGCAAGAGGCGGAAGCAAAGGTGTTCCTGGGAAAAACAAGAAATTACTTCATGGAAAACCGTTAATTCAATACAGTATTGACGCGGCGTTGCAATCCAACTATATCACGGAAGTTGTTGTGACGACGGACGATGAAGAAATTATTACTATTTCTAAGTCGCTTGGCGCGAATGTACCCTTTGTACGACCAAAACACTTGGCGGAAGACACAACGCCAACATTGCCAGTCATTCAACACGCAATTTCATACTTTGAAACGGAAGGAAAACAGTTTGATGCGATATGTTTATTACAACCAACAAGTCCATTTCGACCAAAAGGATTCTTAGACAAAGCACTGGAAACATTCCTAGAAAAACAAACCGATTCGTTGGTTTCAGTATTAGAAGTTCCGCATGAATACAATCCACATTGGACGTTTGAACCAAATAAAAATGGTACATTAGACATTGCAACTGGCGAAAAAAATATCATTCCAAGACGACAAGAATTGCCGAAAGCGTATCACAGAGACGGAAGTATTTACATTACCAAAACGAATATTATCCAAGAAGAAAATTCATTATATGGAAATTCGATAGCATATATAATTTCTGATGCTGCATATTACGTAAACATTGACACGCAACAAGATTGGCAAAAAGCCACAGCATTAGCTAAAACAATACAATTGTGAAGTTTCAAAAACATACTATAACTAATTTTCATATTTCCTTTGGAAAAGAAGCATTTCATGTGGAATTATTCAAAAAAGAAAAACAAGGAAGTACGTTGTATTGGATGGAAGATGAAACCTATGAAATCATTTGGTATTCGTCCGATCATGCGGAAGAAAAAATTCGAAGTTTCTTAGAAAAATTACATGAAAATTTTGAAGAAACGCTAATCAATATTTATAACCAACTTGGCGGGGTTTTTGAATTATTTATTCATAATAAAAAAAGTAATAAGTTCTTAATTGTAAATGATTTATACGGAGTTAATGGAAGTTTTTATTTAACTAAAAATAATCAATTAAACTTCTTCTTAAATTTTCAAAATTTTAATGAATTAGAGGTTTCATTGGAATTTGATACTGTTGGATTGCAAGCACATTTTGCTTTTGGATATCAAGTGAAACCATTTCCATTACCATACAAAAATGTTGCACGAATCGAAGGCGGAAAACTGCATACGTTTGATGCTGAATTAAAAGCAGAAACGAAACAATTAACGATCAATTTTTCTGATAATTCAGGCGATTTTTCATTGAAAGACGGCATGAATGCAACTGAAAATCTATTCTTTGGCGCAACTGCAGGAAAAGACAGTTTAGCGTTGTTAAGTCAAGTAGAAGAAGGAAATGCAACTATTATTGCTGGGAATTTTGGTGAAGTATATTCGGCAGATGTCATCCAAGGAAAAGAAGTTGCCATAAATCTCGACTTGGAGTACAAGTTTGCAACATCATGTGATGAAGATGAATTTGAATACTATGCAACCCAAATTGCCACAATTTCTGGCGGATTGGCAACAACTTCCTATGTTGATATGCTAAAATTTGTTGCAGAAACAATTCCCGAAAAGTACAGTTACGTCATGGGAGAAGCTGGTGAATGTGTGCGTATGTTTTTTCCAGAAGATGCAAATCTCGCGAAAGCGATGGATAACTATTTAACGCCAAAAGAATTTTTAGTTGATTTATTTACAGAAGATTATAAAGAATTTTTAAAAGAATATCCAGAGAATATTTCAACAGAAATCACAAAAAATTATACAGGAAATTCGAATGCCAAAATTTTAATCAACTTTTACAGAAACGGACGTTTGCCAGGAAACTTTGGAAACAGGCACAAACTTTTATCAGTTTTCAGAAATAAAATCACGCCGTTTTTGCATGAAGATTTCATCAAGAAAACGCATAATTTGCCGCATGAACGCTACAAACGTGATAAAATTCATGAGCAAATCATTTACAAAGGAAATCAAGATTTACTACAGTATTTTAAAAATCCAATTCAGATGGAAACATCTGTCCAAAACTGGAATCATCGGATTTCTGGTGACATTGGAATTATGTTATACAAACTCTTACAAAAACACATTCATGCGTTAGAAACCATTTTTAATACCGAAAAAGTGTTGAAATTGGCAAAAAAACAACAAAAAACACCAGATAGAGGTCTGTATTTTCTTTTTAGAATCCTTTCAATGGCTATATTTGTCGACACTATCAATAACGCTGTTGCTCCATGCGAAAAAAGATAATTTCCATATTTGTTGGATATCAAAGTTTTGAAAATCATTATGCAAGTGATTTCTTTGACATTCCACAAGAATTTGACATGTTGGTTTGGCACCAAGTGAAATCGTCAGCACTGGAAAAATTACCAAATTCTATTAAAACAAAACAACTGCCAAGCTTTGATTACAATGGGAAAACGGACTTTTTACGCTATCTAAAAGCAAAAGCAACTTTACGTTATAATGATAAAGTTCAAGCAAAAAAAAATCATTTATTATATAGAGTCTCACCAGGAAAGAGCAATTTCAAAAAGAAGTTGAAATTTGGTTTAATTAACTTATTATCAAAATTTTACGCTTCTAAAAAAGGAATTCAGAAGTTAGAAGATACTTTTTTCAAACAAACCCGAACTTCTCAATATTACAAAGACTGTTTCGCGTATTTAAAAACTGAAAAGCCTGATGGAATGTATTGTTCACATCAAGTATCAAGTTTATCGCTTGCGCCAGTATTAGCGGCGCGTGACTTGGAAATTCCAGTTATAAGTTTTATACATTCTTGGGATAATCTTCCGAAAGGAAATAAAATGCTAAAAGCCGATCATTATTTTGTTTGGAGCGATTATATGAAAGCCGAAATACAGCAATATTATCCAAATGAGATAAAGAAAAATAATATTACAATTACAGGAACACCGCAATTTGTATGTTATACGAAACCTGAATATTTGATTCCAAAAGAGTTATTTTACAAAGCATACAACATACCAAAAGGCAAAAAATTACTCTGTTTTTCGGGAAATTTCACCTCAATCGGAATGGACGATCCGTTATATTTAAAAGATCTAGCGGAAGCGGTAAAATCTCATAATCAAATTAATACAGAAAAATTTCATGTGGTTTTGCGCGTAAATCCAGCAGATTACAATGAAGGTTTTATTCCTATTTTACAACACTATAAAGATGTCATTACGGAAGTCATTCCAACATGGAATCACGATGAAAATCCGTTGCCAGAAAGTTACAAGGTAAATTCGAATATTGGCGTTTTATACAGTACATTATATTACAGTAGCGCGATTTTCAATATAGGTTCTACAATGGCGCTTGACGCGATTTTACTCGGAAAAACAGCATATTATTGTTATTATGAACAAGCAAACGGACACAAAGATTTTGATATAGATCGTTTGTATAATTTTGTACATTTCAAAACATTTGATACACACAAAAAAGCGGTTCATATGGTACGATCTGCAAAGGATTTGACACAAATTTTACAAGAATTTGATACCTTAGAACAACAAAATCGTGATGAACGACAGAAATGGGCAGAAAGTATTGCGCAATATCCATTAGAAAATGTGAAAGAATGCATGCATACTGCCATTAAAAAGCTACTGAATTAATGCATATTGGTTTCCTACTTCCCGAATATCCACACGAAAAACTTCCGAAATCAGCGGGAATAGGAACGAGTACTCAAAACTTAATCAAAGCGTTGATTGACAACGAAATAAAGATCACTATTTTTACATATTTTCAAGATATTGAAGAAGTATTTCAAGATGGAGAAATTACAATTCATAAAATAAAACTGCGCAAATATCCTTTGTTGACATGGAAACTCAACGAAGGAATCATAGAAAAATACATCAACAAAATCATCAAGAAAGATAAAATCGATGTGTTGGAAGTTGTAGATTGGACAGGAATTTCAGCAAATATGAATTTTAACATTCCGCAAGTGATGCGATTGCACGGTAGTGATACATTTTTCTGTCATTTAGAAGATCGAGAAATCAAAAAAGCAAATTTCAATCGTGAAAAAAATGCATTTCAAAAAGCAGACAAAATCATTGCGGTAAGTCAGTTTGTAGCAGAAAAAACAAACGCGTTATTCTTTGAAAGTAAACAGATTACAGTTATTCCAAATGGAATTTATGTAGATGATTTCCAGCCAGAAATTTCAAAACGAAAAGAAGGAGTTGTGTTATATTTTGGAACTCTAATTCGTAAAAAAGGAATCTTCGAGTTGGCGTATATTTTCAATAAATTGATTCAAAAAAACAAAAATTGTAGCTTGTTATTGGTTGGAAATGATGCAATTGACGCAACAGAACAGCGTTCTACTTGGGAACTATTTCAAGAAAAAGTATCGAAAAAAGCGTTAGCAAAAGTAAATTATATCGGAACAGTCAATTATGACAAAATGAAGGAATTGATTAACGAAGCAAGTGTTTGCGTTTTTCCTTCGTTGGCAGAATCGTTCGGAATGGTTACGATTGAAGCAATGGCGTTAGAAAAACCATTCGTAAATACTGATTATCCTTGGGCGCATGAAATTGTAGTTGATGGAGAAACTGGTTTTTTGGCGAATCCAAAATCACATCAAGAATTTGCTAAAAAAATAAATATTTTGTTGACAGATGAAAAATTAGCTTCAACAATGGCAAAAAATGCCCGAAAAGAAGCTCTTAAAAGATTCAATATTACAGAAATTGCAACGCAAAATATAAAAGTGTACACATCACTAATTTCAAAGAATGATTAAAAAAGTACTCAAAAAGCTTAAAAAACGGCGTAAAAAGTTCCAAAGTCATCCATTAATGAACGGAAATGGCAATGGCGCATTATTTCGATATATAAAATTTAATGCGATTCAAACTATAAAACCTAAGACAAGAATTTACAATTGGATTCACGGTTTAAAATTCTTTGCTAGAAAAGGTGACGCAGGAATCGTATCTAATATTTACATAAAACTCGCTGATTACGAGGATTCTATGTTTTTGATTAATCATTTACATGAGAATGATCTTTTTGTAGATATTGGCGCAAATGTGGGACATTTTACGTTATTAGCTTCAGGTGTTTCCAAAGCAAGAACAATTGCGATTGAGCCAATTCCGAATACGTATGAAAAGCTATTAAAAAATGTAGCTTTAAATAATTTAGAAGAAAAAGTAAACTGTTTAAATATTGGTTTGGGCGAAGAAAAAGGCGAACTAAAATTTACAAAAGGCTACGATGTCATGAATAGAGTAGCGCTTGAAAATGAAGATGTTCCGACAATTTCGATTCCTATTCAAAAATTGGATGAAGTATTAAAAAACGAGCAACCAACATTCTTAAAAATTGACGTGGAAGGCTTTGAATATTATGTTTTAAAAGGCGCAATGGAAACTTTACAAAAAGAATCGTTAAAGTATATATTATTAGAATTCAATAATTCTGGCGATAAATTCGGAATATCAGATCAAAAAGTATTCGATTTTGTAACTTCTTACGGATTCAAACCACTTTCGTATGATGTTGAAAAAAAAGAAATCACACTAGAAACCACATTTCGTACTGATAAATTCAACACTATATTCATTAGATCGTAAAACTAAACATGAAATTCAGTCTCATCATTTGTACATACATGCGCCCGAAACCATTGCAAACACTCTTGCAATCGGTTACGGAACAAAATTTGTATCCTGATGAAATTTTGATTGTCGATGGTTCTACAAATGATGAAACTGATCAACTATTGCAGCAGCATTCATTCAAAAATCTAATCTATTTTAAAGTAGAAGATTCTGAAAGAGGTTTGACGAAACAGCGCAACTTCGGAATCAGAAATGTTGCTGAAACGAGCGAAATTGTATGTTTTTTGGATGATGATACTATTTTAGATAAAACGTATTTTGAAAATTTAATCAAAACCTATAAAATCCATCCGAATGCTTTAGGCGTTGGCGGTTATATTACGAATGAAATTGTTTGGACAAAAATCTCAGATGATAACCAACCAACTTCGAAATCATTTCAATATGATGGTTGGTTTCGAAAAGAATCTTTACGTTTCCGATTGCGCAAAAAATTTGGATTATTAGATGATACAAAACCGTGTATTATGCCAACATTTGCACATGGAAGAGCTGTCGGATTTTTGCCGCCATCTGGAAAGACATATCCTGTGGAAGTCTTTATGGGCGGCGTTTCATCATTCAAAAAAAGTGTTTTCGAAACGATTAATTTTTCAACGTATTTTGATGGTTACGGTTTATACGAAGACACTGATTTTACGTTACGTGCGTCCAAATTTGGAGCGTTATATGTGAACACTTCGGCGCAATTAGAACATCACCATAATGCTTCTGGTCGTCCAAATCAATATAGTTACGGTAAAATGGTTGTCAAAAATGGTTGGTACGTTTGGCGTGTAAAATATCCGAATCCGACACTAAAAGCACGAATAAAATGGAATGTAACCACTTTGTTCTTGGCGTTTCTCAGATTAACAAATATATTTACCCAGCCAAATAAAATGGAAGCATTTACAGAAGCTATTGGTAGAATAGTTGCGTGGTTTCAATTATGGTTCCAAAAACCTCAAATAATACGATGAGTTTACTCAAAAAAATATATAAAATATTGCCATCTAAAGGATTGAAAGAAGCACTCAAAGAAGTGTATTTCAATTGCATCCGAAAGGAGAAATTCAAACGAAAAAACGATGCGTATTCAACAACGTTTTTTGGCAAAATTGAAGTTGTCACAAAACTTCCGATGTATTATGTTGTAAAGGATATCAATAGATACGAGACGTTTTACACCGTAAAAAAAGATGATATTGTTATAGATGCAGGCGCAAATCATGCGTATTTATCAATTTATTATGGAAAAAAAGTTGGTTCCGCAGGAAAAGTATATGCTTTTGAACCTGACAAGATTAATATTGTTGAAATGGAAGCGAATATGGCATTAAATACTGATGTAGAAAATATTCAGATTCAAGAAGAATTGATTTGGAATGAAAACACAAAATTAGAGTTTTTTGAAGCAGGAACTGTTTCTTCCTCAATTCATTACAAACCCGAAAATGCCAAAGCTATTTTAAAAGATGCCATTACAATTGATAGTTTCCAAAAACGTGAACAATTAGCGCGTTTAGATTTTGTCAAAATGGACATTGAAGGTGCAGAAATTGAAGCTATGGATGGATTGGTTGACGTTTTAGAAAAATTTAAACCAAACTTTGCCATCGCAAGTTATCATTGGGTTAATGAAGAACAAACTTATAAGAAAGTTGAAGCTTTCTTTGCCGCAAAAAACTATCCGTACAAAACGGTTTTTTATAAAGATGGAGAAGTCATAACCTTTGCAGGAAATAGCGTTGCCTAACATGAATTTTTTAATTATTACACATGTGTTACATGCCAAAAAAAAGGCAGAATTCTTTGCATACGCGCCGTATGTGAAGGAAATGAACTTGTGGTTAAAGTACGTGGATAATGTCACAATTGTTGCGCCATTATTGCCAAACAAAGAAATTCGCCCAATAGATATTGCCTATGAACACGATCAAATTGATTTTAGACCAATTCCTGCTTTTAACTTGTTAAGTATCAAGTCTAGCTTGAAGACGCTTTTGGTGTTGCCAATTATATTTTTTAGAATTATTGGTGCTATGCGAAAAGCAAATCATATTCATTTGCGTTGTCCTGGAAATATTGGTTTGCTTGGTTGTGTGGCACAAATTTTCTTTCCATCGAAGACAAAAACGGCGAAATACGCAGGAAATTGGGATCCAAATAGTAAACAACCTTTGAGTTATCGGTTGCAAAAACGAATTTTATCAACTACATTTTTGACTAAAAATATGAGCGTTTTAGTGTATGGTAATTGGAAGAATCAAACAAAAAATATCAAATCATTTTTTACGGCAACCTACAGAAATACTGACAAAGAAGCGGTTTCTATTCGTAAATTTGATGGAATTGTAAAGTTTAGTTTTGTCGGTTCGTTATCAAAAGGAAAACGTCCATTATTGGCGGTTCAAACCATTTCTGAACTGAAAAAACGTACTTATAATGTACGATTGGACATTTATGGCGATGGCGCGATGCGAAACGAATTGGAAAGCTATATAGAAAAAAATAAATTACAAGAATACATTACATTGCACGGAAATGTAGTTGCCGAATCTATTAAAGAAGTTCATAAAACGGCTCATTTTACGATTTTGCCATCAAAATCGGAAGGTTGGCCAAAAGTGGTTGCAGAAGCCATGTTTTGGGGAAGTTTGCCAATTGTAACCAAAATTTCGTGTATTCCATATATGTTGGACGAAGGAAATCGCGGAATTTTGATTGAACCAACGGTGGAAAGCGCAGTTGCAGAAATTGAAAATGTGTTGCAATCGGAAGAAAAATATCAACAAAAAGTTGAAAGTGCAATTGCGTGGAGTCGCGTGTATACATTGGATACTTTTGAAGAAGAACTAAAATCATTGTTATAAATGCTCAACGTTTACACAGATACAAATTTTATAAAAACACATTCCATTGGAGAGAAGTTTCCATTGATTTATGCATTGCTATTTGATGAACGAAACGAGTTTACGGAAGTGAAAAATTATTATCAATTAGTTGATTCTATTGAGGAAGCCGAAGTTGCTTTTTTACCATTTTCATGGAATTATTACTTAAATAATAACTTGCAATCAGAGGCAGAACGTTTTGTAAATGACTGTCATACGAATAATTTAAAAGTATTAAGTTACGTTTCTGGAGATGAAGGCGTGATGCCTACAAATAAAGATGTATACGTTTTTAGAAATAGTGGTTATAAAAGTAAAAAGTTACCTAATCAGATTGCGTTTCCTGCTTTTTTTAAAGATCCATTGGTTCATTATATGGAGAAATCAACGCATCAAGTTCGTATAAAAGATGAAAAACCTGTGATCGGTTTTGTTGGGCAAGCAACGCCAAATTTGTTGAAAGTCGCAAAAGATATCGGATTAATCATCTATCGAAATTTAAAATTTCATTTAGGAAAAACGCTTAACGAACCGCAACAATGGTTTGCCGCGCCGTTTATGCGCTATAAATATTTGAAGCGATTAGAGAAAAATACAAAGATTGAAACGAAAATTGTTTACAGACAACGATATCGAGCTGGCGTACGAAAAAATCGTTCCGTAGATAGGACTACGTATGAGTTTTATGAAAATATAAACGATTCCGATTATATTTTCAATTTGCGTGGCGCAGGAAATTTTTCAGTTCGTTTTTATCAAACGTTGGCTATGGGAAGAATTCCTGTGTTGATTGATACTGATTGTTTGTTGCCACTAGAAGGAATCATTGATTGGACACAACATTGCATTCGCATTCCGCAAGGAAAGGAACACGAAATGGAACAGCGATTGTTGGAATTTCATCAAAATTTAACTCAAGAGCAATTTGAACACATTCAAAAAGAAAATAGAAAGTTATGGGAAGAATATTTAACGTTGACGACGTTCTTTGCTCGGATTCATGATCTTATAAGAAATGCTGAATTATAAATGCTAAATGTTAAATTTGAAAGCGGTTCTCGATACCAATTTGTTTCACAAATTCACTCGAACTGACGGTTTTTGTAAATTTTAAATTATGAATGCTAAATGTTGAATTTTAAATTAAAAAGTAATTTCACATAAACACATAAACACATAAACACATAAACACATAAACACATAAACTATAAATGAAAACCCTTCAAGTCATAGACACTTTAGATGCTGGCGGCGCTGAGAAATTAGCCGTTACGTATGCGAATGCCTTGGTGACAGAAGTGGAAGCTTCGTTTTTATGTGCGACACGAAAAGAAGGTTTATTGAAGGATCAAATTGCGAATGAAGTTGGTTATTTGTTTTTGAATCGGAAAAGTACGTTTGATTTTTCGGCAGTAAAGCGATTGGCAACATTTATCAAAGAAAATGAAATCACAATTGTACATGCGCATGCGACTTCGTTTTTTATTGTGTTTTTGGTACGATTGTATTATCCGAAGTTTAAAATGGTTTGGCACGATCATTATGGAAATAGTGAATTTTTAGCCGAACGTAAGTCGTTGGTTTTGAAGATTGCTTCTCGTTGGATGAACGGAATTATTTCGGTGAATCAACAGTTGAAAGATTGGGCAGTCCAAACTTTACATGCAAAGAAAGTGATCTATTTGTCTAATTTTCCTGTGAAGAATGAAAGCGTAAAAGCAAGCACAAAATTGTATGGAATTGATGGAAAACGCATTGTTTGTTTGGCAAATTTGCGTCCGCAGAAAGATCATTTTATGTTGCTGGAAGCCTTTAAAAACTTACTGCCAAGCGATTGGACGCTACATTTAGTAGGAAAAGATTTTGAAGATGAATATTCAAAAAAGATAAAATTATACATTAAAGATCACGGATTGAACAAAAACGTGTTTGTATACGGAAGTAGGGAAGATGTTTCCTCTATTTTATCGCAATGTGACATTGGTGTGTTATCTTCACAATCTGAAGGTTTGCCAATTGCATTGCTAGAATACGGATTGCACGAATTGGCAGTATTGGCAACCGATGTCGGCGAATGTAAACGTGTTGTTTCCGACGAAACGAAAGGATTTTTAGTAGCTTCTAAAAACACAGAAATGTTCACTGAAAAATTGAAATATTTGATTGCTAACGAACAGGGTCGCATCGCGAAAGCGAAACAATTACATGTACATATTCAAGAAAGTTTTGCAGAAAAAGTAATCATTCAACAATTAACAACATTTTACAGCGAATTGTAATGCCTACAAAAAAGGAAATTATCGAAAAACGCTTGGCGACACTGGGAAAATCTACATTTCTAAAGTTGACGTTATTCGTTATTTTGGTTTCCTATTTTTACAATGTAGCCGTATTTAATTATAGTATTACAGGAAATAACGAGTTGCGATTGTATGATTTTGTCGGTATGTTGGTGATGTATCAATTCTATCAAAATCGCGTCATTTTAGGTTGGTTTATAAAACAAGAAAAGTTTTCACATTACTTATGGATTTTTATCCAATGGTGCATGTTTATGATGATTTTCACGTTTTTCATTAGTTATATTACAGAACGACTGACGTGGATTTTACGAACAACTTTGTTTATGTATCATTTCTTGATATTTTACTTCTCCTTTATATTTTTCTTGATTCTGATGCGGAATGTAAAAATATTACGTCAATTGGTGTATTTACATATTATAATGGCTAGTATTGCTTCGTTAGTTGTGTTATTACAACATCTTGGAATTGTAGCGTATTTATGGAGTGAATTGGACAGAAAAGCGTACGGAGGATTTTTTTCAGGTATTTTAGGACCAAATAAGATTGTATTAGGAATGATCATGATGATTTCAGTCATTACATTCATTGGGTTATTTATTCAGAAAGAATTGAAAATCAACAAATTAATCCTAATTTCGGGAATTATCTTTGCAATATTAGGATTAGGTTTAAGCGGTTCACGAACAAGTTATTTAGGACTTTCAATATTTCTACTGTATTTCTTTGTGCGTTCTACGGGAAAATTTATTTACATGTCAATCATTGTCGGAATTGCCATTGGAATTGTTTCTAGCTACAATCCGGAAGTATTTTCTATTGTAACCGATGTTTTTGAAGGTAGAGTTGTCAATAAAATTTCAGATCCATCGTTAATTGCAGAAGGTGATGTAGAGCAATTGTATGAAGATTTAGGCGCAGGACGAAAAAATTTATCCTTGATGTACGTTGATTATTTATTAGAACATATATACATAGTTCCTTTTGGTTCAGGGTTTAACAACTTTATATTAGTTGGTAATTCAGCACATAATATTTATCTAACGTTGATTAATGAAGTTGGTTTGTTAGGATTATTTTTCTACGTACGTTGGTTGGTAAGCTATTTTAGTTTGAATTTTAGACGTTTCCAATATTTAGGAATTACCTTAAAAGGATTAGTGCTCGCCATGATGGTTACTTTATTATTTGGAGAACATCTGTATATTTATAGACCTATTTTTGCTATATTAGGCTTGTTTTTGTTTGCAACCGCAGTATTACTTACCCCAAGATATTACATAAAGTCATGACAAACTTTACCGAACACAAAATAGGTGTCGTTATTCCATACTATAATGCCGCAAATCATATAGAAAAAGTAGTGGAAAAACTGCCCGAATATATTGATAAAATTATCATTGTTGATGATCGTGGAAAAGAACCTATCCCTGATAGTTTATTGTACAAAGATAAATTTGGAGATAGAATTTTCATTGTAAGAAATATAAAAAATTTAGGCGTTGGTGGCGCTACGAAAACGGGTTTTAAAAAAGCAATTGAATTGGAACTCGATTATGTCCTAAAAGTAGATGCTGACGATCAAATGGATAGCAAATTTATTCCAGATTTATTACGTCCGTTACTTGAAGGAAAAGCCGAATATGCTAAAGGAAATCGTTTTAAAGACTTTAAAGCGTTGCGACAAATGCCGTTTACACGAAAAGTTGGAAACTTAGGATTGTCGTTTTTAACCAAAGCCGCTTCGGGTTATTGGAATAATTTTGATCCGACAAATGGCTTCTTTGCGATTAAAGTTGAGTTGCTAAAGAAGTTAGATTTCAAAAATATTCACCGCGATTATTATTTTGAATCGTCATTGATTTCCGAATTGTATTTTCATGAAGCCAGAATCAAAGATGTGCCAATGCCAGCCAATTACGGAGATGAAAAATCGAACATGCAAATTTGGAAAATACCGTTTATTTTTATTCCAAAATTGACAAAAACATTCTTCAAACGTATTCTGAAAAGTTACTTTATTTACGATTTCAATATTGCTTCTGTATATTTAGTATTCGGTTTCCCGATGTTTCTCTTTGGGTTAGTTTACGGAATTTACAACTGGATTCATTACGCTTCTTTAGGCGAATTTACACCAACAGGAACCATTATGTTGATTACAGTTTCATTGATTTTAGGTTTTCAATTGCTTTTACAAGCCATTCAGTTTGACATCTCAAAAGCTCCAAAATCTGTGTCATGAATCGCAAACACGTCCTCGTAATTCTACTAAATATTTGTATTGCATTTGGATATTATTTGGGGAATTTGTCAGCAAACGAAACCCAATTAAGTTCAGATTTACACAACATTATTCCGGTATGTCTCAAAAAAGATGATCCAAGTTTATTTGCAAAAGATTTATTTTGTAATGACATTAATAATGTCAAGTATTACACGCCTTTTTATGTAGAAACCTTACGATTTTTGGCAAAATTCACAGACGGAAACTATGTGCAAGCGCTCAATATATTAACGTTTATCTGTCACATTTTGTTCGGATTACTTTGGTATTTTTTACTATTTAGAATCACGAAAAACTTCTGGATTGCGTTATTGATCTCAGTATTCATGCGTGGAATTATTTGGATTCCTGGAAACGAATATTGGGGAATTTCCGATTTATGGTCTATGTTGCCGCGTGTTGTGTATTACGCAGTTATGCCATTGCCATTTTTGCTGATAAATTTCAAAAACAACACAAAACTATATCTAGCAGCTTTTCTTGCAGGATTATTGTTTAACTTTCACCCAATCACAGGATTAGGTGGCGTTTTGCTCTTCTTAAGTTGTGTGTTATTGCATTCATATTATGAAAAAAAGAAGTTTAAAATACTATTCAGTCAACGGAATTTCATTGTTATTTTGCTCGCTTTCGCGGGAATGTTGCCGTTTTTTCTAACCTATTTTGGCAATGTTTCTACAGCGACAGATTATAGTTTGGAAACGTATCAAAAAGCGCTAGAACTGAAATTTTCTTCCTTTTTAAGTGAACCGACAACATTTTGGTATCAATGGTTGCGATTAAAATATATCATCTACTTTTTACCAGTATTCCTCTTTATTGGATATGCTAAATTCAAAGGAAATCATAAAGATAAAACGAGAAGTTTTTATGTACTGTGGCTAAGCTTAATCGTGTTTATTTTACCAAACCTAGTTACATACGTAGAACTTTTTGTGAATTTAGCGTTCGATCTCAACATTCGCATGTCGTTTCAATTAGTGCGCATTCAGAAATTACTCATCTTAGCATTTTTCTTTTCGGTAGTATTCATACTTGATATTTTCTATAAAAACGAGCGTTTCAAACAGTTATTTCCGTTTCTTTTTGGAGGATTTCTGTTATTGCTAATTGTTTCTAAACATACAATTTTTGATAAAATTCCATTCATTTTAAACGATATTACGCGATGCATTTTGCCAAATTCACTTTCCATCGGAACAATGCAAAACAGTATTGGAGATGAAGATTTAAACGAAGTTTTACTATATATTAGGGAACATACACCAAAAGATGCACTATTCTATGCGCCAGATATTGGGCGTTCCGGCGGAAGACGTTCGGTTGATTTGGATAGCAAAGGCGCAAATATGCTGATAGAAGGAAATCCGAAGCGATTTGTGCAATGGTATGAAGACTATCATGCAATAAATAGTTTGCCAACACGATTAGAAGGAAATCAATTTTTACGTGATTATGGCGTGGAGTATGTTTTAATTTATATAGATTTACCTGAATTTGAATTGCTTTTTCAAAAAGGAAAATGGCGATTGTACAAAGTGACTAAATAACGTGAAAATTTTCAAAAACATCATAGGACTCTTGCTAACACTCGGAATACTGTTTTCGGGCTATGTTGGGTATTTTTATGTGATGAAAAAACCTGTTCCATTCTTCGGAAGAAAAATTACAGGCGCGTATTATTCAATTGCAACCGGAACGACTCAAAATCCATTGCAATGGAATGTTGACGAAGCAAAAGTATTTAATAGAGAAATAAATAATATTCCGTCAAATTTATTGATGGCAGATCCTTTTTTACATCAAAAAGATGGAAAATGGTATGCTTTTTTTGAAATTATGAGCGAGAAACATGCAGATATTGGTGTTGCTGTAGAAGAAAACGGGACGTGGAAATATCTCGGAATTGCGCTTGATGAAAAGGTTCATTTGTCCTATCCTTTTATATTTGAAAAAGACGGAATTACGTATATGATTCCTGAAACAAAGCGTCACAGTCAAGTTCGATTATATACAACGAATAACTTTCCTTTCGATTGGAAAGTGGCTAAAGTATTGATTAAAGACAAGCGTTTGGTAGACGCAACATACCTTGAAAAAGATGGCGTTTCCTATCTTTTTGCAACCGATGATATGTACTTGAGATTGTACGTTTCAGATAGTTTGCATGGCGAATTTACAGAACATCCGATGTCGCCAGTGCGTTCTGGAAATTATACGCGTTCCGCAGGTAGAATTTTTGAGGAAGATAAAAAAATGATTCGTTTTGCGCAAGATCATTTTGGCGGTTATGGACGCGCTGTGTATGGTTTTTCAATTGATTCTATTTCGAAAGAATATTATGAAGAATCTGAACTTGAAAATAATCCAATACTAAAAAATCAAGGAGAAACTTGGGCGAAAAATGGAATGCACCATATTGATATTCATAAATTACCAGATGGAACTTACAAAGCAATTTTTGATGGTTATGGCTTCGGAACAGAGGAAATAACCTTCAGTTTTTCAAATAATTTTTAGCATGATTGTATATGTTGGAAATATCGTTTCAGGTCACGGAAAAACAGCAACTACTGTTGAAACTTTAGGTAAATTACTCCAAAAAGAAGGTTTTGATATTCGATTGACTTCCAATAAAAAGAATAAAATAGTCCGAATGCTCGATATGCTTTGGACAGTTTTTAAGCACCGAAAAAACGTGCGTTATGTGTTGATTGATACATATAGTACAACGAATTTTCAGTATGCATATTTGATGAGTAAATTATGTATTATATTGAAAATCAAATACATTCCAATTTTACATGGAGGAAATTTAGAAAACCGTTTGCAACAAAGCAAATCTAAAAGCGATGCAATTTTTAAAAATGCGCATGTGAATGTTTCGCCTTCATTATTCTTGAAAACTGTTTTTGAACGTTATAATTACACGAATTTAGTTCACATTCCGAATAATGTTGAATTAGCAGATTATCCTTTTAAAAAGCGCGAAAACGTTCAGGCAAAATTATTATGGGTTCGATCGTTTGCCGAAATATACAATCCGGAATTAGCTGTTCATGTATTGCATGGTTTGAAAGCGAACGGAATGGAAGCTTCACTTTGCATGGTTGGACCTGAAAAAGATGCTTCTTTCCAGAAAACAAAACAACTTGCTTCAGAACTCAATGTTGATGTAAATTTCACTGGAAAACTATCAAAACACGATTGGATTTCACTTTCTACGGATTATGACATTTTCATAAATACCACAAATTTTGATAATACACCAATTAGTTTGATTGAAGCAATGTCGCTCGGAATGCCTGTTGTTTCTACAAATGTTGGCGGAATTCCGTATTTAATCGAAAACCAAAAAGATGGAATTTTAGTTGCAGAAAATAATATTTCTGAAATGGTGAACGCGATTGAAGCACTTATACATTCTCCAGAAATGGTTGAAAAACTCACGCAAAATGCGCGTAAAAAAGCTGAAAGTTTTGATTGGGAAATTGTGAAAGAAAAATGGAAAAAGTTGTTAATTCGATGATTTGAAAATGAGAAATAGCGTAATTTTAAAATTGAAAAATCATCAAATTATCAAATCAAAATTCTACGACATTCTCAACAACACATTAATACTTCCAGCTAATAATTCTTCTTCAGTGTAGTTTTCAAAGTCCTTGTGAAGCGTTAATTCTTTGAATTTTTTATACTTTTCAGAAGTTTTGTCACAGGTATCATAATCTAAGGAAACAACTTCAAAACCAGCATTTTTAAAAATGTCAAGGTAATCGGGTAAGCGCAACCGATTGTGATAATCGAACTTGGTGTGGTTTTTTTTCCATGCTTCAGCACTGTATTTTAAAAAGTCGTAATACGAAAGCGAAGAATCGTTGTAAGCTCTGTGATCGCTTGGCGAAATCATGTGTAGAATATGGAATGGTTTTGGCAAGTTTTGTGCAAAATTTTCATGAATTTTCACTAAATCTTCTGGTGGAATGTGTTCTAGTACGAATCTGGAAAAAATTAAATCAACAGAATCATCAGAAATTGAACCTGAGTTTGCTAAATTTTTATTCGGATAATAAGAAATATTGCTTGGCAATTCATATGTACCTTTTTTAGTAACAACGTTAATGTTGAATTCAGAAGAAAAATACGCATTTAATTTCGCAATCGTTTTTGCATCATAATGTTCATTAATGTCATATGTAACAACTTTTGAAGCTTTTGCGAAATAGGTAAAAAAATATGGAATAATTGGCGCCCAACCTGAACCCAATTCGAAAATCGTCTTGTTTTTCAGTTCTATAGTAGCTTTCGCTAGAATTTTTAAAGCTTCATTAAATGAGCTGTCATTGGTCTTGATCTTGTAATTTACGCTATTTCTGTTTAGAAATTTTTGCAATTGATGATACACGCCATAACCAAACTTGTTGGGTAAGATGTCTAACGATTTAAAAATTAAAGACTTGATTTTATGATTCATAAATGAGCTGATTCGATTGCAAAATAACAAATAAAAAATGATTATTCTTAGCTGTTTATTTTTATTAGATTATTTTAGTCAGATGGAATTCGCAAATAATCATTTCGATTGGTAGAAACCAATTGTTAAGGCTTGTTTCACAACAGATTAGCTTTTAAAAAATCATGTTTCACAAACTTATTTTCAATATTGGCGAACGCTTACGGAATCCTTCTATACGGAAGTGGTTTGTGTTTTTAAAACAATCCGAACATTGGTCGATTGAACAGTTAGAAGCGTATCAATTAGCACAATTAAAGGATCTCATTTCTTTCGCGAAAGTAAATTCTGAATATTATAAAGAAACGTTCAAAAACATTGATATTAAGTCATTTACATCTTTAAAAGACATACAGCAATTGCCTTTATTGTCGAAGCAAGATGTGATTCTGCACAACGAAAAAATTCATACAAAACATGCCTTTAAAAAAGTATTTACAGCCACAACTTCAGGTTCTTCGGGCGATCCGTTAGTGTATAAACGGGAAGAAAGTGCCGATTCTTTCAATAGAGCGTCCATATTTAGAGGTTATTCTTGGCATAATGTACAACCTTGGGAACGCAATGGTTATTTTTGGGGATTTGATTTTTCGCGATTTAAACAATTAAAAATCAGTGCTTTAGATGCTTTACAGAATCGTTTTCGTATGTTTGATTACAAAGAAAAAGCATTCAATCGATTTGTGAAAAAGCTGAGAAAAGCAACCTATATTCACGGATATTCTTCTATGATTTATCAATCAGCAAAATTGATTAATGATAAAAAACTACCTAAACCGAAGCATTTAAAAATGGTAAAAGGTACTTCGGAGAAAATTTACGACAGTTATACAGAAGAAGTCCAAAAAGCCTTTGGTGTGCCAATTATCAGCGAATATGGTGCTGCCGAAACTGGAATTATTGCGTTTGAATGTGCAAAAGGAAACATGCATTTGAACATGGAAGGCGTGCTAGTAGAAGAAATTGACAAGCAAATTGTAGTTACAAATTTGCAAATGAAAACGTTTCCCATCATTCGATATCAATTGGGCGATTATATTGAATTGGCTTCAAAAGATACTAAATGTTCCTGTGGAATGGCACATTATATTTTAAACGAAGTTGCAGGAAGAGTAGGAGAGAACGTCTACGGAAATAAAGAAATTTATCCAAGTTTATATTTTTATTACATTTTTAAAAACTTAGGAAAAAAGCATGACATAAAACTTACCTATCAAATTATCCAAAAGGAAAAAGGAATCCTTATATTTAACCTCAAAGAAAATTTAACCAACAAGCATGAACAACTGCTAAAACAAGAGATTTATAATTATTTTTCCGATGATATTACCTACAATATCAATCAAAATGTGAAGAAAAAAGCAGGCAACGGAAAAACTAAAAGTTTTATCTCTTATATTTAGACGAACATTATGGCCTCAAAATCTAACATACATTTCGAAATATCGGAACGTAAACTGCTACTTCGAGTTTTCGATGTAGTTGCGTTGCTTTTTGGCTTGTATTTGGTTTCCAACATTTTCGACTTCGATTACTTTATGATCACGCAACAACGTTGGGTTTGGACGTTGGTATTGATTGTATATTTCTTATTGTTTTCTACTATTTTTGAATTGTATGATTTGCAAAAATCAAGTCGTTTTGAATCTACATTTCAAGGGATTGTACTTTCGGTTTCCATTACGGTTTTGTGCTATTTATTGACGCCTTTCTTAACGCCTGAATTGCCCGTAAATCGGTTACAAATTTTATATTTCTTCTTAGCAATTTCGGTCGCAATCTTTTTGTGGCGTTGCGCTTATATTTTCTTTATTTCTTCGCCAAGATTCTTCAAAAACATATTATTGATAGGAAATACGCAAGAAATTAAAGTAATGTTAGATGCTATTAATTCAAGTACAAACTATTATGAAATTGTAGGCTATATAAATTCAAGTTCTGATACTAGCGTGAAAGCTCCTGAATTAGCTGGTTTAGAGGAAATTAAAAATTTAAATCTTAAAGAAATTGCACAACAAAAAGCAGTTTCTGAAATTATTATTGCAAGTAATGAACGTGAAGAATTGAGTAAACCGCTATTTGATAGTTTGATTTCTTTGCTTGAAACTGGTTTGCCAATTAAAGAATACACACAAGTGTATGAAGAATTGATGTTTCGCGTACCATTACAATATATTGGAAAAGATTTTTATAAATATTTTCCGTTCAGCCGAAGCAATCAAAATAAATTATACCTGTTTTCTCATCGTTTGTTTGATATTGTTTTTTCGATTTTAGGACTGGTTGCAAGTTTGATATTTCTCCCATTTGTTTTGATCGGAAACTTGATCGGAAATCGTGGACCTTTAGTATATACGCAAGAACGTGTTGGGAAAAATGGTGTGCCATTTAAAATTTACAAACTCCGCAGTATGGTGATTGATGCCGAAAAAGATGGCGCAGTTTGGGCTACGAGAAATGATACCCGAATTACTAAATTTGGTGGTTTTCTGCGTAAATCGCGTTTGGATGAAGTTCCGCAGTTTTTTAATGTGTTAAAAGGCGAAATGAGCATGATTGGTCCACGACCAGAACGTCCAGCGTTTGTAAAACAACTTTCGGAAAGTCTTACTTTTTATGAAATTAGACATGTAGTAAAACCAGGTGTGACAGGTTGGGCGCAAGTGAAAACAGATTATGGCGCTTCAGAAGAAGACAGTTTGAGAAAACTTCAATACGACTTATATTATATAAAACATCGAAGCTTATTTTTGGATGTTAATATCGTTGTAAAAACGTTGAGTACAGTGTTGTTTTATCGGGGAAGATAACTTTGGCTTTTAGCTGTTTGCTTTTAGCTTGTTTGTCGGTACGAGTTTTGAAACTCGCACTAGCGGTGCAGGAATGACAACAAAAAACATTCGTGAATTTGTGGCAAAAATATACCTTCAATTATTGAATTTGTTAATCACGATACAATGGATTCCTGCCTGCGCAGGAATGACAAAAAAGAATTTTTTAATCATTCAATGCTTCAATTTTTCAATAAAAAGCGATTTACACTTCTTCCTCCAACCTCAAAAAATAATACGTCAAATACGCATACCGAATGGTAAACATGATTAGTAGAGGAATTGCTGCTAATGCAAACTGCTGAAAATCAATAATCCATAAAAAGAAAACGACTGCGATTAATAGCAATAGAAAAGCAGTATGTTTCCATAATTCTCTGCATTCTTGTGCTTTAGAGAAAAACTTTTTAACAAAGAAAATATTTATCGGGAGCAACCATAAAACGTTCCAATTCATTGCTGTTGCCGTGTGATCGGTTGCAAACCAAAGTAATAGAATGATGATTCCTGCAATTCCGTTTCCGACTAGTAAAACAGCATCAAGCCATCTAGTTCGTTTGTTATTTTTGAAATCTAGGAATGTGATTACGAGAACGATCAACATCAATATAGAGAGAATCACATACGGACTCAATATAGAATTTTTGTTTGCTTTAGCAGTTTCGGGCGCTTTTAAGATGAGATTTGTTTCTTTTACGAATGGAGTTCCCGAATCTCGCATAGTAGCATTTCCGAACGCTTCAAACACATATTCTGGTAGAAATTGATAATCTATTGGTGGCGCTTTTTTATCAATCACCGAACCTAACGCAATGTCAATTCCGAAACTAGACCAAGAGTTATCGTCTAAGTTTTCGTGAATTAAACCTCTAAATGTTTTTTCTTCAGTGATATGATTTTCATTGAAAATGATTTCATCACCAAAGTTCTCTTTTATAACGTCTCTAATTTTTGTTGCGCAATTGTTGAAGAAGAAATCATATTTATAATCTCTGTTTTCTACCTTATAATTGTTTTCTAAAAAGTCAAATAATTGCCGAACTTGTTCAGGAGTTAGATTTAAAACTTGCTCTTTTACCCAACGTTTTTCATATTTATACGTGCGTAAAAAGTTTTTGAAATTGGCACGACCTAATTGATATGGAAGTTTTCCTTGCACAAATTTTAAATAAAACCAATCAGCTTCAAAATCAAAAGTTCCGTAGTTGTAAACGACATCGTACCCAAATACAGGATCTTTTATGCGAAATGCGCTGTGCCCAAAAGATGAGTATAACTCGTTGCCTGAACCGCAGGTAATTATTGAAAATTCAGCTTCTGAGGAAAGTCGAACGTGAGTTGCTTCTTGTCCAAAAAGCATTCCAACAGAAAGAAAGAGTAGCAAAAGTATCGTTTTTTTCATGTGATAAATTTATTGCTTTTATTCGTCACACGGAAAATATCTAAAATTATTTTTTAGTAGAATTTTAAAAAGAAGTTTTTATTATCTAAATAAACTCCAGTCAATTTTTAATGAGAATACATTCGAATATACAGCCGCACTTTGATCGCCAATGTCCGTTAGTGCATAATCTACTTGAATTCCTTTGTATTTAAAACCGATTCCGATGTTTGGTTGAAACGTTAATGATTCAGATCCAAAGTTGTTTTCATTTTGGAAATTTCCAATACCAGCTCTTAAAAACACTAAATCTGTATATGCAAATTGCAATCCGAGAGAAGGTGTAATACTTGCAAACGAAGTAGAAATTAAGTCATTTGTTTCAGCAAAACGCATGTTAAGGTCAACTTCCGCAGTTAGCGAATAATCGTAATTGAATGTAAACGTTCGTGCAACTCCAAGTTGTAATTTTGGAATCGTAATTTCGGTAGTTTCTGGTAAATCTTGTGCTGGAATTTGGTCACTTACATTATTGAATAAATCTTCATCAATGCTCCAAGTATTGAATGTCGTTGTAATATCGCGCGCCATCAAACCAAATTTCCAATCTTTATGTCTAAACTGCAATCCGAAGTCAAATCCAAATCCCCAAGAAGAAGCAAAATCGCCAATAACTCTACGAATTACTTTGGCATTTATACCGTAATTTAATCCTTGAACAGGCATTCTTCGTGCATACGAAAACGTAATTCCGTAATCGGCAGTAGAGAAGAGGCTGATTCTGTTAAAGTCAATATTTCCTTGACTATCAATTAATTGTGTTGTGTTTAGAATATCATCAACTCCAAATCGAATCAATGAAATTCCAAAAGCACTTCTATCATCAATTTGCATCGCAAACGCGGCATAATCATACAATGCAATGTTTGCAAAATAACTAGAATGCATTAATGCCATTTGTTTGTCTTCCAATTGCACCAATCCCGCAGGATTCCAGTAACCAGCATTGACATCGCTAACGTTAGCAACTACAGCATTTGCCATACCGAACGCGCCAGCATCTACACCAATATTCATAAATTCGTTGGAGTATTTAGCGACCGATTGGCTATTTGCCAAGTGTGTAACTATTATAAAGAGGAAAAGGAATTGCTTTTTCAAGAGTGTAATTTTTTATACAAATATGCGATTTTCTACCCTAATAAACTCAAAAATTACGTAGATATTGTATGGATTTAGCGAACATTTTCACTTCTTTTCAGTGGAGTTTGTAAAGTTTAATTATTTTTACAAAAAATCATACTACATGAATATCAAAAAACACATTCCAAATTTCATCACATTATTGAATTTATTTTGCGGTTGTTTGGCAGTAATTTTCGCTGTGAAAAACCAATTAGAGATTGCTGCATTTTTTGTGTTTCTAGGAATATTTTTCGACTTTTTTGATGGCTTTGCAGCCAGAATGTTAAAGGTACAAAGTGAATTGGGTTTGCAACTAGATTCGTTAGCGGATATGGTAACTAGCGGCGTTGTTCCTGGAATTATAATGTATCAATTATTTAATAAATCCTTAGATATACATGAGAAAGTGAACGATGGACATTCTTGGTCAGATTCGTGGCATTGGTTTCAAAATGAAGTTCATTTCTTGCCGTTATTTGGGTTGTTAATTGTGCTTGCTTCAGCGTATCGTTTGGCAAAATTCAACATCGATGAAAACCAAACTTCATCATTTATCGGATTGCCAACACCTGCAAATACATTGCTTATTATATCATTTCCGCTGATTTTAATGTATCAAGGAAGCGAAATAGTTGACGCAATTATTCTAAATAAATGGTTTTTGATAGGAATGACGTTAGTAAGTTGTTATGTATTGAATGCAAAGATTCCATTATTCGCCTTAAAATTTAAAGATTGGAGTTTTAAAAATAATGCTGTAAAGTATATTTTTATCGCGCTTTGTCTGTTATTATTAGTGTTTTTACAGTTTTTAGCGATTCCGATTATAATTTTATTGTATGTGTTGATTTCTTTGGTGAAAAATAATTGAAATTTTAAATTATATATGTTGAATTTTAAATGTATAATTTTGGCTATAATTTATCATGAATGATAGTCGAAATGGTCAGTTTACTTTATTTTCAACTCACAACTCACAACTCACAACTCACAACTCACAACTGAAAAAAATCTAACCTTTCGCGCTTTCAAAGTCAATTTTCTTTTTACGTAATTCGAAGTTTTGACCAAGATATACTTTCCGAACCATTTCGTCTTCGGCTAATTCTTGTGGCTTTCCAGCTTTTAGAATGTTTCCTTCAAACATTAAATAGGTTCTATCTGTAATTGCTAAGGTTTCTTGTACGTTGTGATCGGTAATTAAGATTCCGATGTTTTTGTTTTTTAAGTGTGCAATTATTCGCTGAATGTCTTCAACCGCAACAGGATCAACTCCTGCGAAAGGTTCATCTAATAATACAAAACTTGGATCGGTTGCTAATGCGCGAGCAATTTCTGTTCGTCTTCGTTCGCCACCAGACAATAAATCGCCACGATTTTTACGAATGTGTCCTAAACCAAATTCTTCAATGAGCGATTCCATTTTCATTAATTGCTCTTTTTTTGATAGTTTAGTCAATTGTAATACACTTAAAATATTGTCTTCAATGCTCAATTTTCTGAATACCGAAGCTTCTTGTGCCAAATAACCAATTCCGTTTTGCGCACGTTTGTACATTGGGAAATTGGTAATTTCTTTGTCGTCCAAAAAGATTTTTCCGCCGTTGGGTTTTATCAATCCAACAATCATATAGAAAGAAGTTGTTTTTCCAGCTCCATTTGGACCTAGTAATCCAACAATTTCGCCTTGATTTACTTCAAGAGAAATTCCCTTTACAACTTTTCGTCCTTTGTAGGACTTCATGATATTTTCAGCTCTTAAAATCATATAATTTGGTCATTGTGAATTGTAAAAATACTAATTTCAGTACAACGCAGGTGTTTTTTAGTATTAAATTAACGTCGCATGATACTGAATTGGATTTAATACATTTAGCATCTAACAGCGAAGCAATCTAAATTCTATCAGCAAAGCGGTCTAAAATCTAACTTATGCCTGTTCCTCTAATGCTTCCCAATATTCATAAGCTTTGCGTAAATGTGGAATGACAATTGTTCCGCCAATTAACGTGGCAATACTTAGCGTTTCCATTACTTGTTCTTTGCTCAAACCTTCTTTGTGGCAAGATTCTAAGTGGTATTTTATACAATCGTCACAACGCAATACCGTAGAAGCTACTAAACCAAGTAATTCCTTTGTTTTTACGTCTAAAGCACCTTCTGAAAAAGCATTTGTATCTAAATTGAAGATACGTTTGATTACTTTGTTATTATCGGCTAAAATTTTATCATTCATTTTAACTCGATACGCATTAAATTCTTCTACTTGATTAGGCATTTTTTAATTTCTTTTTTAAATTTTTCTCTACTCTTTTTGATATGATGATTCCTACTTCATATAAGATTAATATTGGAATTGCTACTACAACTTGACTCGCAACATCAGGAGGCGTAATTACGGCAGCAAGAATCAATACGACAACTAACGCATGTTTTCGATACTTGCGTAAGAATGCAGGCGTAATTAATCCTAATTTTGATAAAAAGTATATAACTAATGGCAATTCAAAAACTAATGAAACACCTAGTAATGTGTTAGTTAGTAAACTAATGTGTGATTGAACTGTAATGGTGTTTTGAATTTTATCTGTAATAGAGAATGTGTAGAAAAAGTACGACGACATTGGCATAATTACGTAATAACTGAACAATAATCCAACAAAGAATAGGAGTGAAGCCAATACTATAAACCAGCGTGATTTTCCACGTTCTTTCGGGTTTAATCCTGGAGCGATAAATCGCCATAATTCAAATAAAATATATGGAAATGCAAAGATGAGTCCTAAAATTAGTGATGTCCAAATTGCCATTGTAAATTGTCCTGTGACATCTAAATTATTCAATTTGTCATTGAAGGTAAGCGAACAAAATTCACTGTCAATACTAATAAGTTCAAACGCTTGGCAGAAAAATTTATACGTTACAAAATTCCCATCTAAATGGACAATTAATAAGTTATCATAAATAGATGTCATGAATATAAATACTACAACTGCAATAACAAATATGACACTAAAACTACGGATAAGATGCCATCTTAGTTCTTCTAAATGATCTAAGAATGACATTTCATTTTTATTTTTTTTCCCCATTATAAGATTCCTTCTTTAACTAAATCATGCAAATGTACGATTCCTGCGTATCTTCCTTCATCTTCTACCATTAATTGTGAAATTCCGTTGTTTTCCATTATTTCTAACGCTTCAACAGCCATAGCGTCGTTCGCAATTCGTTTTGGATTGGACGACATTATATTGTGTGCTTTTAAATCGCCAATAAAATCATTATCAGCTAACATACGTCTAATATCTCCATCCGTAATGACACCAATAATTTCTTCAACATCATTCACAACGGCAGTTGCGCCTAACATTCCTTTGGAAATTTCGATAATGACATCTTTTACAGAACTATCCGCGAGTACTTTCGGTTTTTGATTTACAGAAGCCAAATCGTTGACACGCAAGTATAATTTTTTTCCTAAAGCGCCACCAGGATGAAATTTCGCAAAATCTTTACTTGAAAAACCTCGTAAATCTAATAAGCAAATTGCCAATGCATCTCCTAAGACCAATTGTACGGTTGTACTTGTAGTTGGCGCCAAATTGTTTGGACAGGCTTCTTTTTCAGCGTAAGCGTGTAACACATAATCTGCTTGTATTCCAAGATAAGATTCTTTGTTAGAGGTAATTGCGATTAATTTGTTGTTGCCATTCTTAATTAAAGGAACTAATACTTTGATTTCAGGAGTGTTCCCACTTTTTGAAATACAAATAACTGTATCGTGTTCTTGAATAATTCCTAAATCACCGTGAATAGCATCTGCGGCATGCATAAAAATTGCAGGCGTTCCCGTAGAATTTAACGTTGCGACGATTTTTGTGGCAATGTTGGCGCTTTTTCCAATACCAGTTACAACGACTCTTCCGTTAGAATTATAGATGTATGAGACTGCTTCGGCAAACTCGTCATCGATTAATGGAATTAAATTTTTGATCGCATCACATTCTGTTTGAACGGTTTGCTTGGCAACTCGAATAATACTATCTTTATATTTCAAAATGAATAAATTTAAAAATTGCTGTTACTAAAGAATATAGTATCTTTAGAGTATGCAAATGTATGTAAAATAGTAAAAACATAGAATGAGTTTAGTAGAAATTGACTTATATAAGGAGCTAAAGAAGCACTTCGGGTTCAGTCAATTCAAAGGACTACAGGAAGAAGTTATTAAAAGCATCATCAGCAATGAAAATACCTTTGTAGTTATGCCAACAGGCGGCGGTAAGTCATTATGTTACCAATTGCCAGCATTAATGAAAGAAGGAACTGCTATTATTGTTTCTCCCCTAATTGCCTTGATGAAGAACCAAGTGGACGCGCTTAGAGGAATATCCTCTCATGACGGTATTGCACACGTGTTAAATTCTTCGCTTACCAAAGCTGAGATTAGACAAGTTAAAGAAGATATTACAAGCGGAATTACGAAATTGTTATATGTAGCTCCGGAATCATTGACAAAAGATGAAAATGTAGCGTTCTTACGGACTGTTCCAATTTCTTTCATGGCTGTTGATGAAGCCCATTGTATTTCAGAATGGGGACACGATTTTCGTCCCGAATACAGAAATCTTAAAAGTATTATAGGTAAGATAGGAGACAATATTCCAATAATTGGATTAACGGCTACCGCTACTCCAAAAGTGCAGGAAGATATTCTTAAGAATTTAGGAATGCCTGATGCCAGAACGTTTACAGCTTCGTTTAATAGACCAAATTTGTATTACGAAATACGTCCGAAGACAAAAAATGTTGATGCGGATATTATACGATTTGTAAAGCAAAATCAAGGAAAAAGCGGAATTATTTACTGTTTGAGTCGTAAACGTGTGGAAGAATTGGCGCAAGTACTTCAGGTAAATGGTGTGAATGCTGTTCCATATCATGCAGGATTAGATCCTAAGAAACGAGCAAAACATCAAGATATGTTTTTGATGGAAGATTGCGAAGTTGTAGTAGCTACGATTGCATTTGGTATGGGAATTGACAAGCCAGATGTTCGTTTTGTGATTCATCATGATATTCCGAAAAGTATTGAAAGTTATTATCAAGAAACCGGAAGAGCAGGAAGAGATGGCGGCGAAGGTCATTGTTTGGCTTTTTATTCCTATAAAGATATTGAGAAGTTAGAAAAATTTATGTCTGGAAAACCTGTTGCAGAACAAGAAATTGGTCATGCGCTGTTGCAAGAAGTCGTTGCGTATGCTGAAACTTCTATTTCTAGGCGAAAATTTATATTACACTATTTTGGTGAAGAATTTCCAGATGATGGAGAAGGCGCAGAGATGGATGATAATGTTCGTTTCCCAAAAAAGAAAATAGAAGCTCAAGATCAAGTTGTAGAACTTTTGAAAGCGATTCAAAGTACTAAACAAACTTATAAATCACGGAATGTTGTGAATGTTTTGATTGGAAATGAAAATGCTTTGATCAAATCGCACAAAACACATTTACAACCATTTTTTGGACTAGGAAAATCGCACGATGATAAATATTGGATGGCGTTAATTCGTCAAGTTTTAGTCGCAGGATTCCTCCGAAAAGATATTGAAACGTATGGCGTTATTAAGTTGACAGACGCAGGAAGAACGTTTATTGAAAGTCCTGAGTCGTTTATGATGACAGAAGATCACAGCTTTTATGATGCAAATAATGACACTGTTATTACTGCTGATAAAGGAAGTGGTGCTGTCGCAGATCAGCAGTTGATGAACATGTTGAAAGACTTGCGTAAAAAAGTTGCCAAACGTTTAAGTGTTCCTCCATTTGTGGTTTTTCAAGATCCTTCTTTGGAAGATATGGCTTTGAAGTATCCAATTTCTATTGAGGAAATGAAAAATATTCATGGTGTTGGCGATGGAAAAGCGAAAAAGTATGGAAAAGATTTTATCCAATTTATCAAAAAATATGTTGATGAAAATGATATTACACGACCAGATGATTTAATTGTTAAAAGTACAGGCGTCAATTCTGCATTAAAATTATATATTATTCAAAATGTAGATAGAAAGCTTCCGCTAGATGATATTGCTGCTGCCAAAGGACTTTCCATGGCTAATTTCATTAAAGAAATGGAGCAAATTGTATACAGTGGCACTAAATTAAATATTAATTATTGGATTGATGATGTTTTGGATGAAGATCAACAAGAGGAAATTCACGAATATTTCTTAGAATCTGAAAATGACAAAATTGAAGCTGCTATGGAAGAGTTTGATGGCGATTATGACGTTGAAGAGTTACGTTTGTATCGCATTAAATTTATTAGTGATGTAGCGAATTAAACCTTTTAATAGATATAAAAAAAGCTGTTTGAGACTTCAAACAGCTTTTTTATTGCTTTATAATTTACAGAAAACCTGTGTTTCTGGCTTGTTCTAATAGTGATTCGTCACCTTTCTTTTCTACATCAAATACTTCTTTTAAATGACGTTTACGTTTTTCAATCGCGGCGAGTGACAATGGAATATATTCTGTTAAGTTTTTTGTTTTAATTCCTTTTGAAAGATGAAATAGGATGTTTCTATCTATATCATCTAGTACAACTTCATTAATAATTCGGGTACGTAATAATTTTGTTACAGTATGACTGTAATATGGTGGATCGGTTAATACGACTTGAAAAGCACGCATTAACTCATCAGAAGTTACATCACTTTTCACTAGAAAACCATCAGGATTTATATTTTTCAGAATATTGTGAATCCTAAAGTTATTATTGAACATAGTTAATATAACTACTTTTGTATCAGGAAGTAACTCTTTTACTTTTATTCCTAAATCTTCTCCGGAAATGATTTTCCCATCAGCAGAAGGCGGTAATTTTATATCTAAAAAAATAACATCGTATGGTGTTCCAGTAGACGAGTTCTTTATTTTGGTATATGCGCCGTCACAACTATCTGCTGTGTCAATTCGCAAGGTCATTTCATCAGAATTAATGCCTAGTAATGCATTTTTATAGCCTTCAATGATCATTGGATGATCGTCGACAATTAGTACTTTAATATCTTTATTCATATGTTTAGGTTAAGTTCTTCGTCATTGGAACGTCAACACTGATAGAAGTTCCTTTACCTGGAATTGAATTTATTATAAATTGTCCATAAAGTAAATCTACTCTTGATTTCATATTTTTAAGTCCTATACCGTTGCTTTTTTTCTCTTGGTCAAAACCAACGCCATCATCTTTAACGGTAAGAATAATATGTTCATCATTCTTTTTAAAATCTAGTATTACGTTTTCTGCTTGCGCATATTTATTTATATTATGGATGGACTCTTGTATAATACGATAAATATTTATCTTAATATGTCCAGGAATATCTGTCCAAACAATACGATTGTCATCTTCAATTTGGTATTTAAAGTTAGTTATTTTCGACTGTTCTTCCAAAAGATTTGCGATCATTGTATTATAACTCGTCGTAGAGTTGAAATTATCGGCACCTAATTCGTGCGAAATATTTCTTACTTCTTCTTCAATACTTTGAAGTTCATTGATATACTGCTCTCTAGACTTTTTAGAACTCGTATCATCTTTTGCATTTAAACTTCCTAAACTAAGTCGTGTTCCGAACAACCTGCCAAGAATTCCGTCGTGTAATTCTAATGAAATGCGTTCTTTTTCGCGTTTTCTTCCTTCTTCAATCTGATCTTGTTGACCAATCATTAAGTTATAAATCTCTTCGTTGGCACGTTGCTGTTGACGTTCCATTTCGAGTTCTTTATTGCGTGTTCGTTGCTGATTTATGATATAAATAAGAAAACCAAAGAAAATAAGTGCTGTTGAAATGCCTACTACCCAAGTAATTTGGTTGCTAAGTCTCTTATTTTTAGTTTTAACTTCCTCTGTTTCAAATTCGATGAGTGTAAACTTGTTACGAATTAAACGGTCTTGTTTTATTAAACTATCGTTTAGGTGGATATATGAATTTAAATAATATGTGTCTTCTTTCGGCTTTATTTTGGCTAATAATTTGTAAACATCTAATAAGTGATCGTATGATTTTATTTTTTTAGCTAAATCCATTGCTTCTGAAGAAAAGTCAAAACTTTTCACTGTATCCTTTTGTGATAAATAATATTCAGAGAGGTGAATTTTATTAATTACAATTCCAACAGGTATTTCTAAACTATCTCTTATTTTTAATGCTCTATAAAATAAATTTGGTAATTCTGTAGTATCATTCAATTTGAATTTTGAATATGCTAAATTATCGGTCAAAGTAGCATATAGTTTAGGGTTTTTAAAAAATAAACTGTCATGAGATAAAGCCTCTTGATATTTATTAATAGCTATTTCGTGATTGTTTAAATTTCTATAAACGATCCCTAAATTATTTAATGTAATAGCTTCTTTTGTACTTTTTTTATTGATTTTTTTTGAATAGTCAAGTGCTAAATTATGATATTCTATAGCTCTATCAAAACCTTCTAAATTGTTATAAATAATCCCTAAATTATTGTAACAATTATATAATTGATTGTAATCCTTTAAAGGCTTAAAAATCTCTATAGCTTTTGCCGTTGTAACTTCACTTCCAGTATAATTTTTCATATCTTTTTGAATACGAGCCATATTATTGAGAAGTAAACCAACATTGATATCATTTGGTGTAATTTTTTCAAAAATCTTTTTTGATGAATTATAAAAGAAAAATGCACTATCTTTTTGATCATTCCTAATATAATAAATTCCTAGATTCCAATAATGATTTGCAATAGAAGAAGAATCATTAACTTTTTCCGCAATAGATAAGCCTAATTTATACGTTTTTTTGAAATTTATAGAATCTCTTAAACTAAGATATGTTTTCGAAATACTATGCAAATATTTACTCTTTGATGAATCATTACTTTTATTTAAGACTAATTCATATGCATTTTGAATAGCTTCTTTTCTTTCTTTAATATCGATATTTCTATTTCTTGATTTATCAATAAGAAGTTGTATTTCACTGTAATCTGTATCTTGAGAAATACAAACTTGAGTAAAAAAAATAATTATAATTACACTACACTTATTTAGTAAATTCAATTTTAATGTTTTAAGAAATACAAATCTATCTTAAATATTCAATAAAAAAAAGTCTTAGACCAATGTCTAAGACTTTTATATTGTTAAAAATCAATTTTAACCATTTGGATTTTCATCAGGTTCAACTTGTTCTTCCTCATCTCCAGTTCCCGTCACATTTTCAAACACGTTATCGTCTCCTGCATCAGAAGTGCTGTTTGGCTCACAAGCGATAAATCCTAAATTTACTACTACTAATAATGCGAATAATCCGAATACTTTTTTCATTTTTTTAATTTTTTAATTAAGTTATTTACTAGTTTATTGTTTACTTATTTGTCACCCATTTTTTCTTATTCCTGTAAAAAAGTTGTCATCTTGGTGTTTTTTAAGCGATTACCGTAATGAACTTCTTTTTTAAAACCATACATTCACTAAAAACACACCTTACCTTTTATTTTTTTGAAAACGTCATTGACATCAAATCAATAATTATTTTCGTGATATTTTTAACGTTTTTTTGATTCAAAACCAACCTAACTATCTGAAAATCAGTAATTGTAACGAAACAGATTTTTAACTTGATTTTGAAATCAAGTTAAAATCAAAAATCCGATCAACGGTACGGTTTCTCGGTAAAATGTATACGGTATAACATTACTATTTTGGAGAAGAAAATTTTTAAGTGTGTATTTTTTAATTGTATTTTGATGCGTATCTTCGCATTTTAAACTAAATACATAACAATGAAAGACGGATTATACGCAAAACTTCATACAAGTAAAGGAGAAATCTTATTGAGCTTGACATACAAAAAAACACCAGGAACAGTAGGTAACTTTGTTGCTTTGTCTGAAGGACAATTAGAAAATAATGTAAAACCACAAGG